>JBCDID010000159.1:0-8031 GCA_038749355.1 Pseudomonadota bacterium
AGCCGGACGGCAAGGTGCTGGCTGTCGTCGCCGAGTTCCTTGGAATCGAGGACCTGTCGCAATGGCGCATCAAGGGCAAGCTGGTGCCCACCAAGGGTGACGGTTGGCGGCTGGAGGCGCGCATGACTGCCGATGTGGTGCAGGCCTGCGTGGCGACGCTCGAGCCTGTTCCTGCACGCATTGACGAAGAACTCGTCCGGGGGTTCATGCCGGAGGATGCGTACAGCGCAACTCTGGAGGAAGATCTGGACCCCGATGCCGAGGACGCGCCCGACACGTTTGGTGCCGCCATCGATCTCGGTGCCGTAGCTTTGGAGGCGCTGGCATTGTCGCTCGATCCATACCCTCGTACTCCAGATGCAAGCGCCGATCCCTTGCGTACAGCACCGCCCGGCGTTGAACCCTTGACGGACGAGGCGCTCCGCCCATTTGCAAAACTCGCCGCATTGAAGGAAAAGCTTGAATCCAAGGACGGCTGAACCGCCGAAAGCACGGCAGAATGCAGAGCATGAGAATATTGAAAAAAGAAGTTGCGACCGCTGCAATTCCGAGTATGTTCCGCACCTCATTTCCGACCGGTCTGGCGTCTGAGGACAGGCGATTGGCGGGACGGTCGATGCCTCCGGCACAGGTCTACTGGCCCGGGGTCGAAAGCCGGATGTACAGAGGTGAACCATGGCCGTCCAACAGAACCGCGTCACGCGTTCGAAACGCAATATGCGCCGCGCCCACGATGCACTTAAGGCCTTCTCAGGCCACGAGTGCCCGAACTGCGGTGAACTCAAGCGCCCGCACCACGTGTGTGCATCCTGTGGCTACTATGATGGTCGCGAAGTCATCACACAGGCGGACGACGTCGAACTGGACGACGACGCTGCATGAACCCGGCGCGGGTCCAACCCGCGTCTATCGCTTTCGACTGAGAACTGATTCGGGGGCCGCATGAGCGCGCGCACCGTCATATCTGTGGATGTGATGGGCGGCGATGGCGGCCCTGGCCCAGTGATTGCAGGCCTCGCGCGTGCGGTCAAAGACGACCCTTCCCTATATTTCCTGTTGCACGGTGACGAAGCCGCCATGTCGCGGTATCTCGCGCGCCGCAAGAAACTTCGGGACCACTACGAGATCCTGCAGTGCGACGATGTCATCCCCATGGATGAAAAGCCGTCCAAGGCGCTGCGCAACGGGCGGTCGAGCACGCTCTGGAACGCGCTCCAATCGGTGAAGGAGGGTAAGGCCAAGGTTGCACTCTCCGCCGGGAACACAGGTGCGATCGTAGCGCTGGCCATGTTCGTTCTGCGGCGCGCCCCCCAGGTTCAACGCCCCGCGATTGCCGTGCACTGGCCGGCGAACAGACCGGAAGGCTACAACGTCGTGCTCGACATGGGGGCTGATATCCGGGCCGACGGGCCCACGCTTGTGCAATATGCCGCCATGGGCGCGGAGTATGCGCGCCTCGCCTTTGGTCATGCGCGCCCCCGCGTCGGCCTGCTGAACGTGGGTTCAGAAGAGATGAAGGGCCGGCAGGAACTGCACGAGGCCAAGGATATCCTCGACGCCGTGATCGCCGAGCGCGACCCCGGCTTCGAGTTTCTCGGCTATGTGGAGGGCATGGACATTCTCTCGGACCGCGTGGATGTGATCGTAACGGACGGGTTCACTGGCAACATTGCCATGAAGGCAGCCGAGGGCACGGCGTCCTTCATCCGGCGCTCGCTGAAGGACGCGTTCACGCATTCGATCTGGTCCCGGCTTGGCGCGCTCTTCGCGATGACGTCACTGCATCGCCTGCGCAAGCGGATCGATCCGCGGCGCGTCAATGGCGGCGTGTTTCTTGGCCTGAATGGCGGTGTTGTGAAGAGCCATGGCAGCGCGGACGCAGTAGGTCACGCCTCGGCGGTGCACCTTGCTGCCAAGATGGCCACGGATGATTTTCCCGGTCGCGTGGCAGGACAGCTTGCCAAGCTGGATATGGGACCAATATCACTCAAACCGGGAATGGCGGGGCAGGAACGGTAACTGATGGGCGGAACGCGGGCACGGGCCTTGGGATGTGGCCACTACCTACCGGAACGTGTGGTCACCAACGCGGAACTGGCGGAACGCCTGGACACCTCGGATGAATGGATCCGTACGCGGACAGGGATCGGTCAGCGCCATATCGCGGCAGACGGACAGAAGACCTCCGACCTCGGCACGCGGGCCGCTCAGGCAGCTTTGGATGCTGCGGGGCTAGAGGCCTCGGACCTCGACACGATCCTGGTGGCCACCGCGACCCCGGACCAGACCTTTCCTTCCACCGCGACGCGCATCCAGCACAATCTCGGCATGCAGGGTGGTTTTGCCTTCGACATTCAGGCGGTGTGCGCCGGGTTCATCTACGGGCTCGCGAACGCGAACGGGCTGATCCTGTCCGGCATGGCAGACCGCGTCATGGTGATCGGGGCGGAGACCTTCAGCCGGATCCTGGATTGGGAGGATCGTTCGACCTGCGTGCTATTCGGTGACGGCGCAGGGGCTGTCATCCTTGAGCGAACAGAAGCGACCGGAACACCTGCCGACCGGGGGGTACTTGGGACCTGCCTGCACTCTGATGGCACGCACAACCGCATCCTGCACGTGTCCGGCGGGCCATCGGAGACCCAGAGCACCGGGCACCTGAAAATGGAAGGCAAGGAGGTCTTCCGCCATGCGGTGGTGAAGCTTGCCGCAGTCGCCGACGAGGTGATGGAGAAGGCGGGTGTCACGGGCGATGACATCGACTGGATCGTGCCGCATCAGGCCAATTACCGGATCATTGAGAGCACGGCCAAGAAGGCGGGCGTGCCGATGGACAAGGTCGTGGTGACGGTGGAAAGCCATGGCAACACTTCAGCTGCATCGATTCCCCTGGCACTGTCGGCGGCAGTGGCAGATGGCCGAATCCGGGACGGTGATCTCCTCCTGATGGAAGCCATCGGCGGTGGACTCGCCTGGGGTGGGGCCGTTCTGCGTTGGTAGATCAGCGATTCCAACGTATTCTTGGGGTTAACTGATCCGCCCAAGTCATTGGCATTTGACTCAATTTTGTTCTGTCATCTACCATCGCCGTCGGGGGACTAATTGAGGCATAAGCCCAAAGGGGATGTAGGCATGGCAGGCAATACGATGACCCGGTCGGACCTCAGCGAGGCCGTCTACAGAGAGATAGGGCTGTCCAGAAACGAATCTGCCGAACTGGTCGAGAGCATCCTCACCCGGATCGCGAACTCGCTGGTGCAGGGCGACACTGTGAAGATCTCCTCCTTCGGCACCTTCGCCGTGCGCGAAAAGAACGAGCGCATGGGCCGCAACCCAAAAACCGGGCAAGAGGTTCCGATTCCGCCGCGCCGCGTGCTGGTCTTCCGCCCGTCGCACATTCTCAAGGATCGCGTGAACGCCGGGAACGCAAAATGAGCGCTGCTTCGGGCGCTGCGTCCGATAAATCACCGCAGGCCTTCCGGACGATCTCAGAGGTCTCCGAGGAGCTGGACCTGCCACAACACGTGCTCCGGTTCTGGGAGACCAAGTTCGCCCAGATCAAGCCGATGAAGCGTGGCGGTGGGCGCAGGCTCTACCGTCCCGATCACGTGGCGCTTCTGCGTGGGATCAAGGCGCTGCTCTACGATGACGGGCTGACGATCAAGGGTGTACAGAAGATGCTCCGTGAACAGGGTGCAAAGACCGTGATTGCCCGCGGCAAGGCCAATGCTACCCTGTCGCTGGAACCGACGGAGGCGCAAGCCCCCATCGACGGGATGCTGCCCCTGGACCTGCCGGAAGACACGTCCGAGCGCCTGGACGACCTGCGCCGCCGCGCAGGTGCTGCCAAGGCCGAGGCAACGGATCCGGACAAGATCCGCCAGAGCATCGCGCGGCTTGAGGCCTTGCTCGAACAACTCGAACAACGTCCCGACTGATCGGGAACTCCGCAGAATTGGCGTTGCACACGACCTCGAACTGGTTATATGTGAGCGCCTGTTGGCGGGCCATGGCGCAGTCTGGTAGCGCGTCCGTCTGGGGGACGGAAGGTCGCAGGTTCAAGTCCTGCTGGCCCGACCATTCAAGGGACGCTGGCGGGGGACCGTCGGCGTCCCTGCCGTTTCGGGGGAACGCATGACCAGCATCGGCGTGCTGCCATCTCAGGATATCCGCGCGATGATCGACCGGGGCGAGATCACCGGCGCGTCCGAAGTGATCGATGCCCAGATCCAGCCCGCCAGCCTTGACCTGCGGTTGGGAACCCGCGCCTGGCGGGTCCGTGCGAGCTTCCTGGCCCGTCGCGGACAGACGGTCGCCGAGCGGCTCGGCCAATTCGCCATGCACGAGGTCGACCTCACCGCAGGCGCGGTGCTTGAGACTGGCTGCGTTTACGTCGTGGAGCTGGCAGAACGGCTCGCCCTGCCCCCGGAAGTGTCTGCCGCAGCCAATGCGAAGAGCTCCACCGGACGGCTCGACCTTTTCACCCGGCTGATCGCGGACGGGACGCCGGAGTTTGACCGGATCGACCCGGGCTATCAGGGGCCCCTCTAGGCCGCGATCAGTCCCCGGACCTTCTCGCCCCTTGTGCGCCCGGGCGCGCGGCTCAACCAGATCCGGTTCCGCAATGGCGACGCCCGGCTGGACGACGCGGCGCTCACTGCGCTGCATGCATCAGAGCCGTTGGTGAATGGGGAGGCGCTGATCGACGAGGGGCTGGGCTTCTCCGTGGACCTGACGCCCCGCGACGGCGGGATCGTCGGCTGGCGTGCCCGGCGCCATGCGGGGCTCATCGATCTGGAGAAGATCGACCATTATGACCCCGCCGAATTCTGGGAACCCGTGCTGCCACGAGCGGAAGGTGGGATCATCCTCGACCCCGGCGCGTTCTACATCCTCGTCAGCCGCGAGGAGGTTTGTGTGCCACCCGACACCGCGGCCGAAATGATGCCCTACATGGCCGTCGCGGGTGAATTCCGCGTCCATTACGCCGGGTTCTTCGATCCGGGGTTTGGGCACCGCGCGACGGGTGGATCAGGTTCTCGCGGCGTGCTGGAGGTCCGTTGCCACGAGGCGCCTTTCGCATTGGAGCACGGGCAGATGGTCGGACGGCTGGTCTACGAGCAGATGACCGAAGTGCCGAACATCCTCTATGGCACCGGCATCGGATCGAACTACCAGGGTCAGGAACTGCGCCTGTCGAAGCACTTCAAGCTGCCGGGCACCTGACCCGTCAGCGCGTCTGGTCTTCCTCGACTTCGGGTTCCGACTCCGCGTTCTCCCCTTGGGCCTCCGCATCAACCTCGAACATGTCCTCGGTGGTGTCCTCGACGCCCTCTTCCTCGGTATCGTCGAGGTCCAATCCCGCACCCGGCGGTCGGCTCTCCAGCAAGCCGGCCGCGCGGAGTTCCGCGAGCCCCGGCAAATCGCGGGCCGAGGTGAGCCCGAAATGGTCCAGAAACGCGCCCGTGGTCACAAAGGTGACTGGCCGTCCCGGCGTCTCACGCCTTCGCCCCAGCTTGATCCAGTCGAGCTCTAGCAACAGGTCCAGCGTCCCGCGGGAGACCGACACACCCCGGATCTCCTCGATCTCGGCGCGCGTGGCGGGCTGGTGATAGGCGATGATGGCAAGCGTCTCGATCGCTGCGCGGGAGAGTTTGCGGCTATCCTGCGCTTCCCGGCGCATCAGGAAACCGAGATCCGGGGCTGTCCGGAACGCCCAGGCAGGCCCGACGCGGACGAGGTGCACCCCCCTGCCCTGATACCGTTTCGCCAGCCCCTCCAATGCCGCCGAGGCATCCGCGCCGTGCGGCACGCGTTCCTCGATCTGCGGACGGGTCAGCGGCTCGGCACTGGCAAAGAGGATCGCCTCCACCATGCGCTCAAGCTCCGCGAGCGGTGGACTTTCGAAGAGCGCGGCCGCGGCCCCGCCCTCCTCCTCCGGCGTGCTCACAGGACGGCCTCACCCTTGCGTTGGCGCAGGTAGATGGGCGCAAAGACCTCGGCTTGCCGGATCTCGACCTCGCCGCGCTTGGCAAGCTCCAGCATGGCCGTGAAGCTGGACGCCATGGCCGAGCGGCGCTTTGCAGGCTCGAGGTTCCAGCCCTCCGGCAAGAACGAGGCCAGCGTGCCCCAATCGGGCATCTGACCCACCATCGACTTCAGGCGTTCCAGCGCGGCATCCACACCGTAATACTCCGCCTTGTCGTAGTTCAGCGGCTTGTATTCGTCGCGCGTCTTCACCCCGGCATAGGCCTTCAGCAGATCCGCGAGCGAAGCCGACCACGTGGTCTGACGCTTCACCGTCACCGTCTCGGTCATCCCGCGAGGGAAGAAATCCCGGCCTAATTGATCACGCCCCATCAGTTGTGCTGCAACCCGGCGCATGGCCTCCAGCCGCTCCAACTGAAACGCGAGGTGGGCGGCCATAACCTCCCCGGACAACTCGTCATCATCGGGGTCCTTGGGCAGCAGCAGGCGGGACTTCAGGAAGGCGAGCCACGCGGCCATGACCAGATAATCGGCTGCCAATTCAATCCGCAGGTCGCGCGCCTTGGCGATGAACTCGAGGTACTGCTCGGCCAGTTGCAGGACTGAGATCTTGGCGAGATCCACCTTCTGCGTCCGCGCCAAGGTCAGCAGCAGGTCCAGCGGGCCTTCATAGCCGTCGACGGTCACCTGCAGGCTCTCCGCATCGATTGCCGCCTGGTCGCGCACCATCGCATCCACGGGCGGTGTGTCGAAGGCCAGGTCGTCCATCGCGGCCTCGTCCAGAGCGTCCATCTCAGCCATTCACCACCTCACGCAATTGCTGCACCTCGCCGCGCGGTTTGCGCAAACTGAGGGCACGGTCGGCACGGCGCGCTGCCACACCGGTGAGCCCGCCTGCGCCTGCTGCGACTTCCGTCATTTCGGTCAAATCCCCATTGCAGTGCAGAACCACATCGCACCCCGCCGCCAGAGCGCGCGAAGCCCGCGCATAGTACGGACCTTCCAGCGCGTGCATGGACAGGTCATCCGTCATCAGCAGCCCGTCAAAGCCCAGCTCCTCGCGGATCAAGCGGATCGCGGGCGCAGACAGTGTCGCGCAGCTCTCGGGGTCGATTGCCTCGTAGACGATGTGCGCGGTCATGCCCAGCGGCGCATCGCGCAGCGACAGGAAGGGCAGGAAATCGCAAGCGCGTAGATCCTCCATGGAGGCGTTCACGCGGGGCAATGCCTCATGGCTGTCCGCAAGCGCGCGTCCGTGACCGGGCAGATGCTTGATCACCGGCAGGACCCCGCCTTCCAGCAGCGCTGCCATGCACTCCCGTGCCCTCAACGCAATGTCGGCCGGCGCGCTCCCGAAGGCCCGATCACCGATGATCGGATGGGCGTTGGGTTGCGGCACGTCCAGTACGGGAGCGCAGTTCACGTCCACGCCCACGTCCCGCAGTTCGTCGGCAATCGCCGTGTACTGCGCCCGGATCCGATCCATACGCGCGATCTCATCCATAGGATCCTCGGCCAGATCCCGCATTGGCGGCCACTCTGCCCAGAATGGGGCGCGCATCCTTTGGACACGTCCGCCTTCCTGATCGATGAGGACGGGTGCGTCACGACCCACGACATCGCGCAGCGACGCGGTCAGCGCCCGCACCTGATCCGGATTATCGATATTGCGCGCGAAGAGGATAAACCCCCACGGGTCGGCGTCACGGAAGAAGTCCCGCTCGGCAGCCGTCAGCTCCAGCCCGGCCAGCCCGTAGATCGCGGCGCTGACGCCCATCAGCTGTTCCGGGCGACGATGCAGTCCTGCCCGCGTGCCTTCAGCGCCTGGCAGACATTGCGCGCCTCTGCAGCATCCTTGAACGGCCCGACCCGGAGCCGGTAGTAGGTCGTCCCACCTGAAACCGTGGTCTGAACGGCCAGCGCCCGGCCCCGCAGAATGTCTTCATTTGCGCGGCGAACCCGGTCCCACATCTTGCGCACTGCACCTTGATCGGGATTGGCGGCAAGCTGGATCTGCACACGGGACTTGGCTGCATCCCGAGC
>JBCDID010000160.1:0-7963 GCA_038749355.1 Pseudomonadota bacterium
ATTCGACCGCATCGATCTCTCCGCCGAAAAGCGCATCCACAAGCTTTGAGCCGGGCAGGTTCACAGTGTCCACACCGGCGGCCGCGTAGACCTTGCCGGCAGCCCCCGGAATGCGGAACCGGATGCCTTCGAGATCTTCCTTGGAATTGATCGGCTTCGGGAACCAGCCGCCCATCTGCGCACCGGGCGAGCCCGCCATGAGGCAGCGCACACCGAACTGTCCGGCGAGTTCGTCCCAGAACTCCTGCCCACCTGCGAACTTCAGCCAGCCCGACATCTCGTGCGGGACCAGGCCGAAGGGTACGGCCGAGAAGTAAACGAAGGCCGGGTGCTTCTTGATGAAGTACTGCTCGACCGAGTGGTAGCAGTCGTAGTCGCCGTTGCCGACCGCGTCCTGCACCTCAAACGGCTCGACAGCCTCGCCGGAGTGGAAGACTTCGAACTCCAGCCGTCCTCCGCTGAGCGTGGAGATGGATGAGGCAATCCGCTCCGCCGACGCGGGCAGGATTGGCGAGTTGCGCGGCCAGGATGTCACCATCCTGAACTTGGCCTTGCCTTGCGCGAGTGCGGGCGTGGCCAGGGTGCCTGCGGCAGCGGCCGTGGCGGCGGTGCCGGAAAGGACTGCACGACGTGCGATGGAATTGGTCATCTGACTGTCCTCCCTCACGCTTTGCCCAGAGCGTCTGCACGCGCCCGGAGGAATGCCTGTTCAGAGATCTCGGACCAGCCCGCCACCGATTTCCGGAACCGTTGGTAGCTGGTGTAGATCCGTGCGGCCAACACGTCTTCCTTCGCAGCATCTGCCACGACGGCATCCCCGGTCTTCGCGATCTCGTCCCAGACCTCCTTGGGGAACGCTGCCAACTTCACGCCGTCCGCAGTCAGCGCCTTGAGGTCGTTGCCGTTGTTCGCGTTGTACTCGGCGATCATCAGGTCATTCTCGGCCTCGGCACAGGCGGTGATGAGCAATCGGTCGCTTTCCTCCAGCCCGTCCCACCATTGCCGGTTTATGCCGAGCGACACGGCGGTGCCGGGCTCGTGGAAGCCAGGATACATGTAGGTCTTCAGCAGCTTCTGGAAGCCGAAGGCGCGGTCGTTATAGGGGTTCACCCACTCGGTCGCGTTGATCTCGCCGGATTGGAGTTTGGCAAAGATCTCGCCGCCCGGCGTCGTCACCGTCTTCGCGCCCAAAGCCTGAAGGGTCGCACCGCCAAGCCCGGGGATCCGCATCTTGAGCGATTTGAGATCCTCCAGCGAGGTGATCGGGTCCTTGAACCAACCGCCCATCTGGACGCCGGTATTACCCGCGAGCATGGCCTTGATGCCGAACGCACCGGAGAGCTCGTCCCAAAGCTTCTGACCGCCACCGAACAGGATCCAGGAGTTCATCTCCTTGGCTGTCAGGCCGAGCGGCACCGAGGTGAAGAAGTTGAAGCCCTTGTGCCGGTTCTGCCAGTAGTAGTCGGCGGCGTGGTACATATGCGCCTCGCCGCTGGCGACAGCGTCAAAGCTGTCGAAGGCCTTCACCAACTCGCCTGCCGCGAAGAGTTTCACTGTCAGCCGACCGTCCGAGGTCTGCGTGATCCGGTCGGCGACCCGCTGAGCGCCGGTCCCAAGCCCGGGAAAGTCACGCGGCCAGGTGGTCACGAGCCGAAGCTCCTGACGGCCTTGCGACAGCGCAGGTGCCGCGAGGGGTGCTGCCGCGGCCGCACCTAGCAGTAACGTTCTACGATCCACTGTTTCCCCCAGTTCATCCCGAGATCACTAATCCTCGAACAGTTCCCGGAAAAGAGCAATCTCAGTCGATTCGTGATTTATTCCACACGATTAGGCGAAGGTTTGCTCAGAATAGTGCGGACAATGTGGCAAGCCCCTTGGTCGAAAACCGAAATCGCAGATGGCATTGACCACATCGCTGCCCGGTTGAGCGTCTTCGCATCTTGCCTTGCGATCTGCGAAGAGTGCGGTCGTTCACGCGTTCCTTTTGCGTGCATCGGCGCTAGCCCAGCAGCCGATCCTGGATCATTGTGTAGCGTCTGCCTTGCCAGGCATCGAACGCCTCGCGGCTTTCGAACCGGTGCCACCGCGCACCGTCGCAAAGCTCGAACGGGCGGTAGGCAATCTTGTAGTCCATCTTGCGTGACCCGGCGACCCAGTAGCCGAGATAGACGTTCTGCAGCCCCATTTCCTTGGCCATCTCGATATGATCGAGAATCATGTACTTGCCGAGACCGCGCTCCTCATATGCCGGGTCGAAGAACGAGTAGACCATCGACAGGCCGTCGCCGAGAATGTCCGACAGACACGCGGCCACGAGGGCGCTCTCGCCCGTCTCCGGATCCTCTTCCAGGTATTCGACCACCATCGAGTTTACCGGCGTCTCATCCACCATGGATGCGTAGTCGAAGGCGTCCATGTCGGCCATGCCGCCATCCGCGTGCCGGGCGCTCAGATAGCTGCGGAAGAGTGCGAACTGCGTCTCCGTCGCCCATGCCTCGCACGGGCGGCGGGTCAGGCTGCTATTGCTGCGTATGGTCCGTCGCTGGCTGCGGTTCGCACGAAAGTCCGCAACGGGAATTCGGATCGACATGCAGGCTGAGCAGCCGACGCAGGCGGGACGGTAAATCACCGACTGGCTCCGCCGGAACCCTTTCTGGCTGAGCGCGTTGTTCACAGATACCGCGCTGCCACCGTTCAGCGTGGTGAAGACCTTCCGCTCCTCACGGCCTTCGAGATAGGCGCAAGGCTGGGGCGCTGTCAGGTAGAACTGCGCCTTCAGGGAAGGTTCGTGGTGGCTCATGCCCACTCCCGGTTGAGACATCTGCCGCAAACGATAGCCGATTCTCGTGGCTTGTCACGGGCGATCCCTGCCGCATTACGAGAAATTCGGTTAAAATTTAGACAACCTGTCATCAGTCGGGACGGTTGATCGCGACTGTGCCGAACGGAAGGTCGTGCAGTGCCTGGCGTGTGGGCAACGAGGCCATGATCAGCCAGCCGATGATCGCCAATGGCAGAAAGCCCAGCGTCACCATGAACGCGGCCGTGTGCAAGGCGGCCAGCGTCTGGTTCAGGTTGTCGCCGTTTGCGTCGCGGATTTCGATCCCTGTCATCCGCATGCCAACCGTCGCCGAGGTCCGCGCCAGCAGCAGCCAGCGATAGGCGAACGCCGTCACGAACTGGAGCATCGGGATCAGCACGGTCCCAAAGCCCAGCGTCACCGCCGAGATCACGACCGCCCCCACGAACCACAGGAGCAGGATGATGACTGTATCGATCCCGAACGCGACCAGCCGCCGGAGCGGGACGCCCTGGTAAAACTGCGGGTCGCGGAGGGGATCGGGAATACCCATGGAACTCTCTCGTGATGTCGCGGTCACATAAGGCGGCGACCCCGCATGTGGCAACCGGTGCTGCGAAGCAAAATGACTTCCGGCCGCTGTCGCGGCCTCCAGACGACATGCGCCGCGTCCGTGCTTTCGCTGGACGCGGCTGCTGGCGCTTGTGGCTCACCTCAGTTCTCTGACAGACGCCGGATCGCGGCCTCCACGTCCTCAGGGCGCGCATGATGCGGCATGTGCCCGACACCTTCCAGCCGGGTCAGGTGGCTTTTTGGCAGAAGCGCGTGCATATGTTCCGCATGGATCTTCAGCGGTACAGTATCGTCCGCTGTCCCGTGCAGGATCTCCACCGGGCAGGTGATGCGGGCATAGGACAGGGAGAGCGCCTCAAGAATGGTGTTCAGCTCCGTGATATCCCGCGCATTGCCCCGCAAGGTTGCCGGACGCGTGGCCAGCGGCACGCCGATGTAATCGGCATAGCGATCCGGAGTGGGCTGGGGCGCGAACGCCTCGGCGACGAGGCCCGCCATGCGCTTCTCGCTGAGTGCCTTGTGGATCAGCCAGGACACGGGCCTTCCGACCACGTCCGACGCGATGAAGCTGTAGTAGGTTGCGAGGGCGCCGCCCCAGGGCATGGTCGCGCCTGAGACCGATACGACGCCTTTCAGGGTTTCGCTTTCGGCGACCGCCCAGGCCATGGCCACCGCGCCGCCCCAGCTGTGGCCGAGGACAACAGGCTGTTCCACGCCCAATGCCCGCGTGGCCGCTGCCAGATGCGCGGCTTGCGCGCGAGGGTCCCAGCCGTGTTCTCGCAGTCGGTCGGAGTGCCCGAAGCCTGGCCGGTCAAAGGCGATTACCCGGCAGGTTTTCGCCAGGCGAGGGGCGAGATCGAAGGTGAAGTCCCGCAGATTGCCAGACGCGCCGTGGATCAGCACGACCGGCTGGCCCGTGCCCTGTTCCCAATAGTGGACCTTGAGGCCGTCCACCTCAATCATCTGGCCAATCGGGGGCCAACGTTCCTCGATCGTTGACCGGCGCAGTGCGGCGCGTCGCATCATAAGGTCGCGGCGATCCTTCCCAGGGCACTGGCAAGCACCTCGGGTGCCACATGGTGGGCCATGTGTCCGACGCCGTCCAGAAGGGTCAGGCGGCTGTTCGGCAGCCGCTTGGCGAACGGGATCGGCTGGCGGGCTGGGTTGATGATGAAGTCCGCGGTGCCGCTGACGACCTCGACCGGCATCCGGAGGCGGCCGTAGTCGGGCGCCTGACGCCTCAGCGCGGTGTTGAGTGCGCGGATGTCCTGCTTGTTTGCTGTCACCGCCTTTTCGCTGAGCGACAGCGGCCCGCCCACATAGTCGGCATAGCCTTCCGGCACGGTCTGAGGGCGGAAGATGCGGGAGACGAAACGCTCGATCCCGCCGCGCGCGGCGCTGGCCTGAAGATAGTCGAAGTAGAAGCCGACAAGGAGCTGGTCTAGGCCGATCTGCTCGGCCAGCATTGGCTGGCTGCTCCACGGCATGACTGCGCCGGACACCGAGACGACGCCCGCGACGCCTTCCGGTTCGTTCAGCGCCCAGGCCATGGCGACTGCCGCGCCGAGGCTGTGACCGATCAGGATCGGGCGCTCGACGCCAAGCTTGCGGGTGGCCTCTGCCAGTGTACGGGCCTGCGCGGCAGGGTCGCCGCCGTCGCCCTCTGGCCGTTCAGAATACCCGAGCCCGGGCCGGTCGAAGGCGATCACGCGGTAGTCCTTCGCCAGCTCCGGCGCAATGTCGAAGGTCCAGTCGCGCAGATTGCCGCTGGCGCCGTGGATCAGCACGACCGGGCGGCCCGTGCCCTTGTCCCACGCGTGGATGCGCGCGCCCCGCACGTCCACGAACCGGCCCAGCGCGGGCCACGTGCCCTCGATGTCTTGCGGAACCGTTGCCACTCCGCCCACGCCCCCGCAGGCTGCCAGCAGGCAGGCGCCGCTCGAAGTCAGGAAGCTGCGTCTGATCACGTCCGTAATCTCCGGTCAGATGAAAACCTACAGAATACGTAATATTGTAAAGTGGATGTACAAGGCCGAAGGGAACGTGCCTTTACGTCAACCGCCCGGCATATGCGACTGCGAGTAGTTGGTACGCACATAGTTCTCAATCAGCATCGCAACAACCAGGATCACCAGATAGACCACGATCGGATACGTCATCTCGGTGGTCCGCGCGGTGTAGTTCACGAAGGCCGCATCCCGCCCCTGATCCAATAGGTGAAAAAGCGGATTCCAGTCCATGAACGGGCGCATGAACCCCGGCATCCCGTTGGCCACGAAGAACTTGCCCGAGGTGAAGAACATGATCCGGATGTAAGCGGTTTGCAGCAGCGAGCCCCATGTCAGGTACCGCACGGCTGCCAGAAAGATGATGCCGACCGCGATGCCGCCGACCCAACACCAGAACATCACCTGAAGAAACAGCAGCGGGCTCTGCATCTCGTAGACGTCGCGCAGGAGGTAGTTCAGAACAAAGAGGATCAGCACTGCGAGGATCAGTTTGTAGGCCGAACTGATTGCTTTGACCGAGATCAGCAGGAAGGGCGACATGCGCTGGTGGTTCAGCATGTCCTCGCGCAGCGCCTGCGTCACGGCGGTCACGGTCCGGATATGCATGAAGAAGATGACGAAGCCCAACAGCACAAAGGTCATCTTGTCGCCGCGCACCTGACCGGCACCGGCACCGCCCAGCAGTTCGATGAACGCATAGAAGATCAGCCCTGCCACCAATGGCTGCGCCACCGAGATCAGGATGCCCAAGGCCGCGTTCTTGTGTTCGGTCCTCAGATCGCGCACGACCAGCGAGTAGACCAGCGTCATGAACGCGACCAAAGCGACCCAGAAGCTCTGCTTCACTGTCGATATGCGCTTCGCTTTCGCCATATGTCCCGGTTCCCGGTCCGCATTAGAGGTTGTGAGGCGCGCAGTCCTGCGGCTACACCCTGCACACATCACGGTTACGACAAGGTATCGCCTTGTTGCATTGTATAGCCTTGAGGGCGGGTAAACACAAAATCGGGCGATGGGATGACGGCGAAGAGCGGCGACGACATGGATACTGTGCTCAGCGACCTTGCGTTGCGGGCCGGGGCCAAGATCATGGAGATCTACGACAGTGGCGATCTGGGCGCTGAGACCAAGGCCGACCAAAGCCCTGTGACAGCCGCTGATCTTGCCGCCAATGACGTGATCGCCGAGGGGCTCGCTGCTGCGTTCCCCGACATTCCCGCCGTCACGGAAGAAGCCGCGGCCAGCCATCAGCAGACCGGCATGGCGCGGTTCTTCCTGGTCGATCCGCTCGACGGGACCAAGGAGTTCATCAACCGCCGCGGCGAATTCACGGTCAACATCGCGCTGATCGAGGACGGGGTGCCCGTGGCCGGGGTCGTCTATGCCCCGGCGCTCGGGCGGCTGTGGGCGACGCGGGGCAGTATGGCGGTGGAACTGGGCGTAGCGGACCACAAGATCTCCGCTGGAACGGCGAAAAAGCTATCCGTTTCCTCACCCGACAACGATGCGCTCGTGATTGTGGCCTCCAAATCCCACCGCGACCAGGCAACTGACGACTTCATCGGGCGGTTCAAGGTGGCGGACTTCACCTCCGCCGGGTCGTCGCTGAAGTTCTGCCTGCTTGCGGGAGGGGAGGCGGACTTCTACCCGCGCCTCGGCCGCACGATGGAATGGGATACGGCTGCGGGCCACGCGGTGCTGCGCGCGGCTGGCGGCGAGGTGATCCGCTTCGACGATCATTCGCCCTTCACCTACGGCAAGCCGGAGTATGAGAACCCGTTCTTCCTGGCCTTCGCGCCCGGGCTGGATCTGGGTCCGGCTAAGGGCTGAACCATGTCCGTGGTCCTCTTGATCCCCGCGCGCTACGCATCGAGCCGGTTCCCCGGTAAACCTTTGGCACCCTTGCGGGGCGCGACGGGGGAGGCGAAGTCGTTGATCCAGCGGTCGTGGGAGGCGGCTTGCGACGTCTCCGGCGTCGACCTCTGTTTCGTGGCCACCGATGATGACCGGATCGCGGACGCGACGCGCGCCTTCGGGGGCGAGGTCGTCATGACGCCCGAGCACTGCGCCAACGGAACGGAGCGTTGCGCCACGGCGATCGAGGGCATGGACCCCGAGCCGGAGATCGTCGTGAACCTGCAGGGCGACGCGCCGCTGACCCCTCCCTGGTTCGTCGAAGCTCTGGTGGATGCCATGAAGGCCGATCCCGGATTGCAGGTCGCCACACCCGTCCTGCGCTGTGATGACGAGGCACTGGCCGGGTTTCTTGAAGACCGAAAGGCGGGCCGCGTCGGCGGCACCACGGCCGTCTTCGACCGATCCGGCCGCGCGTTATACTTTTCCAAGGAAGTCGTGCCCTATACGAGCGCGGAGGTCCGTGCAGAAGGCAACTGTCCAGTGTTTCACCATGTAGGTGTCTATGCTTATCGCCCGGCGGCGCTGAGGGCCTATTCCGGCATGGAGCCGGGTGTGCTGGAGGGGCTGGAGGGACTGGAGCAACTCCGCTTCATGGAGCACGGGCTGCCGGTTCAGTGCGTCGAGGTTGAGGCGCGGGGGGCCGCGTTCTGGGAACTTAACAACC
>JBCDID010000161.1:0-7959 GCA_038749355.1 Pseudomonadota bacterium
GGGGCTTCTGGACAGGACGATGACGGTGAACGGGGTGACAAAGGCCTACGCCATGACCGGCTGGCGCATTGGATACGCGGGTGGGCCGGACGAGTTGATCAAGGCCATGCGGAAGGTGCAGTCGCAGTCGACGTCGAACCCGTCGTCGATCAGTCAGTGGGCCGCAGTCACCGCGCTGAACGGGCCGCAGGACTATATCGCCGAGAGCCGTGTGGCGTTCCAGCGCCGCCGGGACCTCGTATGCTCGATGCTGAACCAGGCGAACGGGATCACCTGCCCGGTGCCCGAAGGCGCGTTCTATGTCTATCCATCCATTGCGGGCTGCATCGGCAGAAAGACACCGAAAGGCGTGGTGATCGAGAACGATGAGGTGTTCGTCACGCAGCTGCTGGAGTCCGAAGGGGTAGCAGTCGTCCACGGTGCCGCGTTCGGAGTGAGCCCCTGTTTCCGGGCATCCTATGCAACATCGGACGAGGCACTGGAAGAAGCCTGCACGCGCATCCAACGGTTCTGCGGCAACCTGGCAGACTGAGTGCATAAAGCGATTCGGCCGAGGGTGTGGCAACGCTCCCTCGGCACAGCTTTGAGGCGAAGCCCTGCAGCGCCCCACACCCATAAGCTCATGCTGAAACAGATTTAACCAATCGCTTTGACCATAGACGAAAATTCTGGGCGCCGGAGCGCGTGAAACAGCCCATTTATCTTTACATTTTTGCGAATTCGGGTTTTCTTCGATCCAAACGCGCATCTAGGCGCAGTGTTCTGGACGACATACGCGGCTTGTAGCCTTCAGGCTCGCCGCGGCATCGAGGGTAAGGGCGGCATCACGCCCGGAATCCGTTTCCTGAACACTCTGCCGCACTGCGCCCTGCTTTTGGGAAAGGGAACCCGATGCCTACGATTACGCTGACGACCGGCAATGACATCTTCTATTTTGACCCGATCCGTGATGCGGCTGACCTGAACGATGAAACCATCTTCGGCGGTGCCGGGACGGATGTCACGGTCACGGGTGCCGGCGTCGACATCAACGTCGACAACGTTGATGCCACCGGGGATGACAGCATCCGAGGCAGCCAGGGTGACGACGTCATCTATGGCGGCGACGGCGCGGACACCATCAACTCCAGCTTCGGCATAAACTTCCCGTTCATCCCGACGGAAGACACGGGTGGTGACACGGTCTATGGCGGGTCCGGCGATGACATCATCACGTCGCAGGGTCCGGGGGCCGTATCCTCGTCGATCCGCGACACCGTCTACGGTGGTGACGGCAATGACTCGATCGTCGGGAACATCGAACAAACCGACCCGAATGCAGTGCTCGACACGCTCTATGGTGGCACTGGCAATGACACGATCGACGGCAACACCGGCGACGATCTGATCTATGGCGGCAGCGGCGATGACCTCGTGCTCGCCCGCGAAGGTGTCGACACCACCGATGGCGGAGCCGGCATCGATACCATCGACTTCTCCAACGATGCGGGCACGGTTGTCTTCACGATGGCCGATGGTGCGACCACTGTCACGGGTGGCGAAACCGATATCGAGTCGAACATCAACTACGAGAACGTCATCGGTTCCAGCGGCGACGACACCCTGACTGGTAACGATGCTGCCAACATCATCGATGGCGGCGCTGGCGATGACCTGCTGACCGGTGGTGGTGGTAGCGACACCTTCATCACTGGTGCAGGCGACGACTCGGTTATCGGGTCGGAAGATGCCGGCGACACCGATATCGACGTGATCGACTACTCGGACGAAGCCAATGGCGTCGTGGTCACCTATACGGGTGACGAGGCGGGTACGGCCTCGGGCATCGGCACGGGCACCGATACCTTTGTCGAGATCGAGCGCATGGTCTTCACGGATGAGCGTGACGCGATCAACGCGGCCTCCGACACGGTTGGCGTGACACTGGACACCGCAGGTGGCAACGACTTCGTGGAAGGTGGTCAGGGTGCTGACAGCCTCGACGGCGGCGATGGCATCGACGAGCTGTCCTACGCGGACTCCGAAGACCCTGTGAACCTCGACGTTGGCGCCGGGACAGCCACCGGCGGAAATGCCGAAGGCGACGAGTTCGTTAACTTCGAAGACTTCACCCTGACGGACGGCAATGACACGTTCACCGGCGGCGACGGAGACGAGACTGTTGATGGCGGCCTGGGCGACGACAGTCTCGACGGCGGCGACGGCGACGACTCGATCGATGGCGGCGCGGGCGACGACACCATTACAGGTGGAGACGGCGACGACACCATGGCGGGCGGCGACGGCGATGACACGGTCGCCATTGGCCCCGAAACCGGCGACGACTCGATTGTTGGCGGCGAGGGCGGCGAGGACGATGGCGGTGACACCATCGACGTCCAGATCCCGGTTGGTGGTGGCTTCGACGTCATCTACTCCGGCGGCGATGACGAAGCGGGTACCATCAACATCCGCAACCAGGACGACATCGTCATCGACACGATCACCTTCTCCGAGATCGAGAACATCGTCTGCTTCACCCGCGGCACGATGATCCGGACGGCATCGGGCGAGGTGGCCATCGAAGACCTGGCCGAGGGCGACCTGATCATGACCCGCGACAACGGTGCTCAGCCGCTGCGCTGGATCGGCAGCCAGGAGGTCAAGGCCAAGGGCAAGAAGGCGCCTGTCACGATCAAGGCCGGGGCCATGGGCAACGACCGTGATTTGAAGGTCAGCCAACTGCACCGCATGCTGGTCACCGACTGGCGCGCTCAACTGATGTTCGACGAGGCCGAGGTTCTGGTCGCAGCCAAGCATCTGGTGAATGGCGACACGATCTTCGTGGAAGAGAACTCCGACGACGTGGTGGAGTACTTCCACATGCTCTTCGACGGGCACGAGATCGTCACGGCGAACGGGGCCGAGGCAGAGAGCTTCCACCCGGGCGAGCAGGGCATGGGCTGGATGGCAGAGGAGACCCGCGAGGAGATCCTCGAGCTCTTCCCGCAGCTTCGTGTTGAGCTGGACGGCTTCGGCCCCTCGGCCCGCACCACGCTGAAAGCCTACGAGGCCCGCGCTCTGAAGCGCTAAACCTCACCGCCGCGGAATGATCAAGGGCCGGCCCTGCGTCGGCCCTTTTTCATTGGGAGAGACGGTCAGTGCCCGTGGAAATTATCCTTTTCGCAGGGATTTACCTGCTTTAAGCCTGCCATGAGCAAGATCGATACGTCCGAGGCGTTTGAAGCGCCCACAGAGCAGAAAGCCGCGCGCGCCATGAAGCTATACTACCGGCATCGCAAGAACGGCGCGGTAGTGTTCCGGCTGGAAGTGGCGAACCGGCAAAGGCGGATCGAGCTCAACCAGATCGCCAGCATCTCCAAGACAGGTGAGGTCATTCCCCACAAGCGTCGCCAGCCGACCGACGCCGAGATGGAGGAGATCGCCGCGTGGTGGGCGGACTGGAACGCCCGCAAGGACACCGAACAGCTTTCGGACAGCGAGCTGTTCCTGGCTGAACTCAATCAGTTCACGGATTGGTTCCAACGCCGGGCAGAACCCGAGGAAGTGGACGTGGCCTCTGATCCTCTGTTGATGGCGCTGCTGGATCTGCGTCAGGTCGTGGTGCGCCGCTTGTCGGACATGCCATCGGATGACGCAGCCTCGGACGATCCCATCGAGCCGGATACCGACCCCGAAAGCTAACAAGGCACCATCAAGTTCCTTGTGAAGGAACTTGCAAATTCCTCTCTGAGGAATTTGTGGTGCTTCAGGTCAGGCAGGCGGAAGACGGGACAGCAGTTCGTCGCGGCTCAGCTTGAAATCACTCGCGATCCAAGCCTCTTCCTGCACTACCAGCGCAGTACCCACCTGCGGTCCCGGTGTGTACCCGGCGTTCAGGAGGTCTTTGGCTCGGAGCGGAAACCTGGCTTCCGCACCGCGCCGGATTTCTGCGTCCAACCGATCCGGCAATGCGCCACCGACCGAGGCAGCCACGACAAGCGCCGCTCTGTGCGCAGCCATGGCGCCTGCCCTATAGGCAATCTCTGCCACCGGGCGATCCTGTAGATCCAGCGCTTTGCGGATGGTCGCCTGTTCCAAGGTCTCGGCCTTCGAGAGCCTGAGCCGCGACGTCGGGTCCTCGCCTCCAATTGCCGCCAGCCTCGTCGGCCAATCCGGTGCAATCCCAGCCTGCTGTTCCAGATGCACCAGCGGCGCCAGCGCCATCGGGTCCGCACCAGGCAGGCAGCGCATCAGGACAGCTGCCGAGGCCATTGACGCCATGGCAGGGGCGGGATCAGGCGCAGCCAAGAGTTTGCGGAATTCCCAGCCCACCCGCTCGCGGGCAAGACCGTCCAGACCGTCAGCCAGTTCGGCACATGCCGCCAACCCATCGGCGTCGATCCCCTCCGCCCCATACCAGGCATGGAACCGGAAGAAGCGGAGGATGCGCAGATAGTCCTCGCGGATACGGTCCTCGGCACATGCAATGAACCGCACCCGTCTCGCCTCCAGATCCGGCAGCCCTCCGAGCGGGTCGACCACCTGCCCCTCCCGGTCCGCGTAGAGCGCGTTCATGGTGAAGTCCCGCCGCGCCGCATCCGTTGCCATGTCCGTAGTGAAGGCAACCTCCGCATGTCGGCCATCGGTCGCGACATCGGCGCGAAAGGTGGTGACCTCGATGGGCGTGCCCTCATGCACAGCCGTGATCGTCCCATGCGAGAGCCCGGTCGGTACGGCCTTGAGCCCTGCCGCCTCCAACAGACGCACGCTTTCCTCCGGCGGGTGCGGGGTCGCAATGTCGAGATCGGTCACCCCTGCCCCGAGCAAGGCGTTTCGCACGCAGCCGCCAACGAAGTACCCCTCCCACAGCGCGTCCATCACCGCGACACTGGCAGGGTCCGTGAGCCAAGACGCCTCGAGACGGGTCATGTCCTGCTCCGCACCACGATCTCCAGCCGGTCTGAGAGGCCCTTCAGCATCCCTGCTGTGGCACCCCATATATAATGTCCCTCCCACGGCATGGCGTAGTAGTAGCGCCGGTAGCCGTTGCGGTCGTGGTGGTGGCGCTGCCGGTTGGCGGGGTTCATGAGAAAGTCCAGCGGTGGCTCGAACACGCGTTCGACCTCATTCGGATCGGGCACCGGATCCCAGGGATCCGCAATCAGACCGATCACGGGTGTCACGCGAAATCCCGTGGACGTCAGGTAGGGGTTGAGGGCGCCCAGCACCTCGACCTGCTGCGGGGACAGCCCGATCTCCTCATCGGCCTCGCGCAAAGCAGCGGCCTCCGCCGAGGGGTCGCCCGGGTCAATCTTGCCGCCCGGGAAGGCCACCTGTCCGGCATGCTGTTTCAGATGTCCCGCCCGTTCGGTGAGGACGACACGGAAGCCATCGTCCACCGCGCGCAAAGCACATAGAACCGCCGCCGGACGCTGCTTGTGCAGACCAAGCTGGGCGGCTTTCACATCCGGGTTCAAGTCGAAATCCGTCCGGATCTCATCGCTCTCCAGGGCCAGCGCCGCTCGGATCTCTTGAATTGAAATAGGCATCGGCGCGGAGGTTGCACAAGCCTCCTCGCCCTGCAAGTCGCAAGGCAAGCACTATGTGAGATTTCCCACAGAATCAGGCACGCACTTGCGCCATATTGTTTCTACCGGAGTGGATAACGCTTCGTGATTGGGAGACAGGGCAGCGCAGCTCGGGCAATTTCAGCCAGAGGGTCCTCTTTCCGGAATTTCAGAAGACGGATTTCGGGGTGCCTTAGCGTATGGCGTGGCTCAATTTCGGGCCGCGCCGTTTGCTATTTGTCGAGACGCGTGACGGTAAAACCCTCACGGCGCAGGAGGGACACCAACCCTGCATCACCCGGCAGGTGCAGTGCGCCTACGATCACGAAGGCATCGCCACCGGACAGGATCTGCGTCAGCCCAGGCATCCAGGCGACGTTGCGCGCGTCCAGGATCTCCGCCAGTACGTCTTCGCTCAGCTTGCGATGATCGATACCCGGGGTCGTGCGCTCGCCCAGAAGAATGCCCAGTTCCGCGATCACAGCAATCTGCCCGTCTGCGTAGAGTTCGAGATTGGTGCGGAACAGGTCCTCTTCCCGATCGGCCAAGTCTCCGGTCGTCGCAATGGATTCCAGCAGGACATCAGGTCCGACCCTGCGGAATGCTGAGACAGCGGCTTCGTAGCTTTCGAGCCCCGAAAGGCTGGTCCCCCGCTCCAGTGCTGCCTGGGCCATGGCCGTGTCCATCGGCTGCGCTCCGGTCGCCATGGCCTGCAGGTGACAGGCAGGAAAGCTGAGGAGAGAGGCCAGCAGCCACGGGCGCATCTTGTCGACATCGCTGAGAGCCATGCCGCGCACAGCCAGCGCGTCCGAGACGGCCTGTTCCTGCGCAGGGTCAAGCCGCGCACTTAGCCCGGGGCCTTCCAGATCGAAGGAGAACTCAACATCCGTCGCCATCCGGGCTTCCATGGCGGCCTGTTGGTCAAGGTCCACCTCGACCACCACATGGGCGGCATCAGAGAACGTCTCCCAGATACGGTCGTCTATGGTGTCGATGGCCTCGGCTGCATGGAAGGAGCCAAGCAGGTAGGAGGGAGGAAGCCCCGTGCGCTCGACCTTCCAAAACCGGCCTTCGCCATTCGGGACCTGGGCCGCGCGGGCGTACATGGCGTCCACAGCAGCCGGATCATCCGCCCGAAGGTCTGGGATCAAGTTAGTCCCGATGCAGGTCGCAAACGCCCCCGCCGGGAAGAGAAGGGCGACCGCCGCTCCGGCGAGCGCCGCGCGGATCTTATGCGTCCACATTGCCGCGACCCTCGGACAGGGCCGTGTACTGGCCATAGGGTCGATAGGAGTAGAGGTAGCTCTCCAACACCGCTTCCATCGCAGTCGGGGCAATCTCAAGCTCGGCAAAACCGCTGGCACCTTCCGACACCACGTTGTCGGATGTCAGCAGCTTCACCTGATCCACTGTCAGCATTGGCGGGATGCCGACCGCGGCCGGGATCTGCATCAGCGCCGCCTGGATCCGGGCAATGGGGAAGGGAATGTTGAAGACCAACCGGCGGCGTCGGATGATCTTCAGCATCAATTGCACGCAGTCCCGGAAGCTCGCGACACGTGGCCCGCCCAACTCGTAGATGCCCCCGGGTGCCTCACCCGCGGCGCCCTTGGCAGCGGCCTCGGCCACGTCCTCCACCCAGACTGGCTGGAACTTCGTGTTCGCCCCCACCAGGGGCAATACCGGCGACAACCTCGCAAGCCCTGCGAACTGGTTGAAGAAACCGTCCTCGGTGCCGAACACGATGGAAGGGCGCAGGACCATGGCGGAGGGGAAGGCGGCGAGTACACCTGCCTCACCTTCGGCCTTGGTCTGGGCGTACTTGGCCGGGCTGTCCTTGCTGGCACCAATCGCGGAGATATGAACCATCTGGAGAGCGCCCGCCTCCGCTGCGATCCGGGCAACCCGGGCTGCACCCTCCGCCTGGCAGGCATCGAACGTATTGCGCCCGTTCTCCCACAACACGCCCACGCAGTTCACGACAGCAGTGGCGCCCGTAATGACGCGCTGCATGGAGGCATCATCCCGAATATTGCATTGAACTGGCTCGACCTGCCCCACGGCACCATAGGGCTTGGTGAACAACGCCTCGTTCGGGCGGCGGCAAGCAACGCGCACACGCCAGCCTCGTTTGGCCATGCGTTGCGCGATGTACCGGCCGACAAAGCCGGACCCGCCGACAATGGTGACAATTGGGGCATTGGACGCAAGGTCAGGCATGGACGTTCTCCCTGATCTGAAGACCCATGAGGTAGTCCCGGCGCCCCCACCCGGCAATGAGGCAATTCGCGCTTTTCTCCCAACGCGTCGCTGACACCCCGTTGACAGGACCAATCCGCGTGGATACATCCGCCCCTCACGTGACCTGCCCAGGTGGCGGAATTGGTAGACGCGCTGGCTTCAGGTGCCA
>JBCDID010000162.1:0-7808 GCA_038749355.1 Pseudomonadota bacterium
CAAACGGCGCCAAAGACGAGTTCATCCTCGCCGCGACCGCCCAAAACCTCCGCAAGATGGCCAAGCTCCTTCCCGCAACAGCGTGAGGGGGCTGTTGGGCACCCTCTGCGAACAGCTTCTGTCGCGCCGCAACACGTTGTTTTTCCACAGAATTCTGCAGATAGAGAACCTTCGCTGCCGATGCGAAGGCCTCTTGTCGGTGCGCACTGCGTGGGGCGGCAAGCGGGCTTTCGCTGTCCATCTGGGTCGGCGCGGGAGAATTAGGAAGGCAGACCTCGATTGCGCAGCAGCAGCGCAGCTCGACTTTGACGAACCGCATGCCCCAACTGGGGTCCTCTTTGTCCATATGGCCTAGGCGCGCGTCTGCGGTTCCAGCGCGAGTTCCCTATCAGCTGCAGAACGGTACAGTCATTCACGCAGGCAGGTGCTGGCAAAGTGAGTTCTTCTTGCGTATCCTCATTGTGTAAGTCCCGGAGATCATTTGTGATTCCGTCACGCAAATGACCCGTAAATCATGCGGCGCTGATCTTGGGTTCCTTGATGAAGTATATTGATAAGATCCTGCACTCTTATGGGCTGGCGAAATACATCCCGATTTTCGAGGAAAACAGCATAGACTTCGATATCTTGGGACAGATATCCGCCGATGATTTTAAAGACATGGGCGTGCCGCTCGGCGACCGAAAGCGGCTGCTCCGTCTAGTACAGGATCTGACTGGATTGGCCGCGGACGGTGCCTCGGCTGCGCTGCCGGCACAAGCCATGTCCTGCGGCGGCACCCATGATCCGCAGGACGTTCCGAACGAGATCCGCCAGATTACGGTCTTGTTCGCTGACCTTGTTGGATCAACCACCTTGGCCCAACAGCTTGATGTCGAGGACTCTCACTCTGTGCTTTCAGCGTTCCACGAGTGCTGTACTGAAATCGTGCGCAAGCATGGCGGTTCGCCGGCGCGCTATATTGGCGATGCGCAGCTTGCCTGTTTTGGCTATCCGGTTGCCCATGAATGCGATGCCCGCCGGGCGGCGGAGGCGGGGCTTGCAATCGCCGCGGAGGTCGAGGCGCTCGGCGCATCGGGCGATCTTGCGGTGAGGGCTCGGGTCGGCATCGCCACTGGGCTCGCCATGACCGGCGAACTGCTGCGCGAAGGTCAGGGGTCTTTTGGTCCGGCCACCGGTCCGGTCCTGAATTTCGCGGCCCGCCTGCAATCCGAAGCTCAACCAGGCTCGGTTCTGGTCGATGCGCGAACTCACAGCATGTTGCGGGGGGACTTCCGCTTCGTTGATTTCGGAGAGCATCGGCTCAAGGGATTCACTGGAGCACAGCGGATTTGGCATCTCATCGCAGTCCGTCAGGCCGGTGCGCCTATAGTTGCAGCTCAGGACGCCGCGCCTATTGTTGGTCGGGAGGAGGAGCTCGATCTGCTGCAGCGCCGATGGGACGCGGCCAAGTGCAAAGGCAGCTTCGTGCTCGTGTCTGGGGAAGCGGGTATCGGCAAAACGCGCTTAGTTGAGGAGTTCATCCAACGCGCCGGTATACCGGGAACCCAGATCGTGAGGCTTGACTGCCTCGCGACTGAGACGCTTCGCCCCTTTCGTCCGATTGTCCAAGCGATCGCGGCGCTGGCTGGGGTTGCAGAGGTGCGCGGCGCCGAGGAACGTCTCGAGCGGCTGCGCGGTTGGGTGGATCGGGAGCTTAGTCTGTCACCAAGGGTGTCCGATCTGCTGGCACACCTGATCGCACCGTCCCAGGGCGAGCCGGATAGCGCCGGCGACACGGGTCGGGCCGAGCGCAAGGCGCAGATCTTCGAAACGCTCGCCCAGCTCGTCGAGCGACTTGGCATGGATCGCCCACGCCTCTTCGTGATTGAGGACATGCACTGGATCGACCCAACGACGCGGGAGTTCCTCGACTTTCTGGTCAAGCGGGTCGCCCCACTCAGCGCTGTGTTCGTGTGTACTTTCAGGCCCGACCATACGCCGAACTTCATCGGGGAGCCGCGGGTGTCCATCTTGAACCTTGCGCGTCTGGAGGCAGAGCAAGCCGCGCAAGTAATGCAGGGTGTTCTCGGGGAGACAACGCTCGCCCCGGACCTGGCCGAAGAGGTTGTTGCGCGGGCTGATGGCGTGCCGCTCTTCGTCGAAGAGCTGGCGAAATCTGCGGTAGAAGGGGCGGTGGGCCAAAGCACTGGCAGGCCTAACAGGGGCGACATGAGCGCGCTGCCGACGACATTGCGTGGCTCGCTGCTCGCGCGGCTCGACCGGGTACCCGGCTCGAACAAGTTGGCGCCCGTTGGGGCCGCCATCGGGCAAACATTTCCGCGCGCGCTTCTGTTGCGGGTTGCGCGAGTGCCCGCGTTGGATGCGGACCGGGTGCTTGGCGATCTGGTCGCTTCCGGCCTGCTCGCCGAACGCGGCTCGGACGAGGCCAGGATCTACACGTTTAAGCATGCGTTGGTGCGGGATGCGGCCTATGAGACGATGCCGAAGAGCCGCCGCAAGGATGTCCACTGGCGCATCGCCGCCGCCCTGGAGGCGATCGGGAGCAGTGGGGTGGACACGCCTCGGCCCGAGGTTCTTGCTCGGCATTGGTCCGCTGCGGAGGACCATGCCAAGGCATGCCTCTGCTGGCGGGACGCCGCCCTCGAGGCGCGGGCAGCGTCTGCAAACACCGAGGCAGTCCTGCACTTCGAAGCCGCGCTGAAGGCGAACAAGCAGTCCGGCCTTGCGCAGGAACAGCGCGATCGAGAGATCGAAATCCGCACCGCGCTCTATGTGCCCCTCCAGGTCTCGAACTGGGGCTCCGAGAAAATCGTCCACAACATGGAGCGTCTGCGCGAGCTGCGGCTCGATCGCGGCGACGGGGACGAATTGCTCGACATCCTGCACGCGCTAGCGGGGTACAATATCATCCAAGGCCGGGTGTCGCTAGCCCGCCGCTACGCGCACGAGCTGCTCGAGCGCTATGACGCGCGCGACCAAGTTGCTGAAGTGCTGGGGCTACGCTCGCTCGGGTTCTGCAGCTTCCTGGCCGCGGAGTTCGATGCCGCCCGCGATCAGCTCGGCAGGGCGATCGCTCTCTGCCCAGGGATCGACGAGGCTAGGATCAAGGCCTTCTATCAACCCGACACGACGTTGATCTGCCGCTCCCTAATCGCTTGGAGCTATGCGCTGGAGGGCGATGTCGGGCGGATGCAGGCGGAGATCGCGCGTGCCGTGCCCCGCGTGGAGGACCGGCCGCGGAAGTGGACGCGGGCCTACGCCCTCACCTTAATCGCCTCCGGCTATCAAGCGGTCGGAGATGCCGCGGAGTGCCATCAGCACAGCCGGGCAGCGCTCGCCTATGCGGAGGAGGTGGGGTCTGATTACTGGATCGGGTGGAACTGGACCTTGCTCGGGTGGGTAATTGCCACGCGGGACCGAGATCCGGACGGCATCCGCAAGATTGAGGCCGGTATTGAGCGCTATCGCAGCACAGGCTCGATGCAATGCGTCCCCTATCAAACGCTTCTCTTGGCGGATGCGCAGGCTGCGAACGGTGCGCCAGACGTGGCTGGCAAGCTCGTCGGCGCTCTGCAAGCAGGGATAGAGCCGCTCGAGGTGCGCTACATCGATCGGCTGGTATCATCGCTGTCCGAGAGGGTGAAGACCGCGCACGGGCGATGAGGCCACCCCACCGCCCGCGTTTGGTCTGGGTCGACTACATCGTGGCGTCGAAACCTGGATTCTGGTCCTTACAGTTGCCCCCCGCACAAAACGCTACTTCACCGGGAACTGATTCGAAGTTGCCTTCGTTAGGTGGCACTCTCACAAAGAAAATGTCGATACATGCCGCGTCTGTCTGGATATAAAAATGCTTCAATTCTTCCCACTTTGGGTGGTTGGGATTGACAAGTTGGTTATCATAATGGAATTCACTCATATTTATTCCACTACCATTGCCAGCCTCAACGAAAAGCTTGTAGGCATATTCATTACCTGCTGGATCTTCAACAGGATCCAACGCCGACCCATATTTCTCCATCAGCCCTTCTTCTACAGTAACAACCCAGCGCCGTGAAAGGATCTTTGTATCAAATTCCTGTGTATCCGGATAGAAGCACTCTATCATATTTATTGAAGACACATCAAAATACCCTGATCCACGTTCAGGGTTTACACGCATATACATGTGACCGCGGATCAACTTGACTGGCTCTTTCCGATCGATCAGACCACCGGCATTCACGCAATTTGTCGCATAATCTACAGCATCGCGGATCTCCAGCGCTTGCGTGCCGGCAAAACCACCCTCTTGAATAAATGGCGATATAATAGAATCTAGATCCTGCTTGTTTCCAGCTATAGAGTCATTGATAATTTGTTGCATTGTGATGTCTGTTCTCTCCCCATCCCTATAGAATGTATAGTTTATCTCCTTCTCAGGTGCGATTTCGACATCAGAAGTAATGTCGCCTGCAAAAGAGATTCCAAACAAGCTGAGATACGCGATCGTGGCACATCTAGCAACACTTCTGAAAGATATTTTCATTTCAGTCTCCTATCTGGTGAGGTTTTTCTCTTTGGGGCAGACAGAGCGATAGAATACTCGGGTAGAGTCCGGTTGGCACCAGGCGCCGATCGATCAAATCTTGGGCCATCTCCCGTGTCATTCCGACGTCTGTCGATGGTTTCCATTCTCTAATCATCATGATCAACTTTTCTTCGGCAGTGCCCTCTGAGGGGGGCTCCATTCTAAGCAGATACCCTACGACGCCTCGGATTGGTCTGTAGTCGTCTGGTGGGTACCATACCATCGATTCCGGCCTCTCCTAGAAAATCCGAATTTACTTGCTCTGGTCGATTTCTCTAGCCGGAGCTGTCTCGGTCGCCGGCTCTTTTTTTGATAGTTTCGTTTGTAAGCGTCTCGTGACACAAACCTTTGCATGCTGACGCGCTGGGCAATGTGGCAAGCCCCACAAGCTCGTCCTGTCCGTGGCTGACGCGTGCCGGTTTCGCGCCAGTCTCGGTGCCGACTGACCTTAGCCCCTGCGGAAGCCCCTGAGCTTGTAGGTCGTCCGGCCGAGCCTGCCGTTCTTCGGGTAGGTCGAGATGCGCACCCGGTCGCTCTGGTTGCCGCCGAGTACCGAGACGTGATCGCCCAGATCCTCGACGAGAAAGGCAACATGGCCGCCCTTGCCGACCCGCTCGAAGACGACGATGTCACCCTCCTGCGGTGCGGCACTGACGTCCTGTCCCCAGTTCTCCCAGCTCCGCGCGGTCTGGCTGCTGGTGCCGATCCGGCCGGATTGCTCGACACAGTAGTTCACGAAGGAGGAGCACCAAGGCACGGCGTCGTCGGTGCCGGACCAGGCATTGGTTGTGGTGTGGTACATCACGATGCGCGGGTTGTTCCCGGATCCAGGCACCTCGCGGATGTCGAGGTCGAGCTCAGCCTTCGCGACATCGTACGACGTGTGCCGGCCACCACTAGTGTGCCCGGTCATCGTGAACGGCGTCGGAGGCGTAGGCGGGGTCGGCGGTGTACCCGGGATCCGCGGGCCGATCGGGAACCCGCCGGAGACCAGGCGCAGATAATCGCGGTGCACATGGCCGTCCGCCAAGCCGTCGCCTTCGAGGTCGATCTGAACCCACTCTTCCTGCCAGCTGAGTGCATGGACCAACGTGCCTTTGGGCAGCGTCTTCTCGATTCCGTATCGCCCTCCCGCGCCTCGGCGCATGTTGAGCCCGTGCCGAGCCGTGACCTCCATCAGCACCGTGTTCGGCGATGGCCTGCCGCCGTCGAGCGCCGGTGCACCGGGCACGAACTGACCAAAATCGCTCCAAGCTGAGGAGAGCGCGTTCCCGTTATGGGGCAGTGGGGCCCCGATCGGCGGCCACTTCTGGAGCAGTGCCCATGCATTGGTCTTGAGCATGTCGCGGGTGCCCGACCAACCTGTGGCGGCGGCCAGCCAGATGAGATCGGCGTGCCCCGCATCGCGCACAGTCTTGCCGACGGTGCCTGAGCCATAGACGCCGATGCGATACTTGCCGCCGAACTGGCTGGCAACAGCGCCGAAGTAGGCCTCGATCGAAGCAAGATCCGAGGCCTTGTAGAAGTCGTGGTCCACCGCGAAGTAGATCGCTGAGCCGTCTGGCTGGCCGATCCGGTCCGCGAGCACCATGGCCCGCTTGGCATCCGTGCACCCACTCTGGGCATCGAGGTCGCCGATGTTGCCGCCGGCGCCACCGCGCTGTTGGAAGACGATGGCCAGCGAGAGACCCTCGTCGGCAATCGCCGCTGCTTCGGCGGGCTCAACCCGTTTCTCCGGCAGGCTGCCGGAATTCTGGTGGTTGAAGTAGCGGATGATCGTCTCTGTGCCGCCGGCCCGCAGGGTGCCAAGATGGCGGGCGACGTTCCAGGGTGAGTCTATGATTCTGTGCATAAGAATCTCTCTAATCTAGAGGCATGGGAGGCATCAGGGTGAGAACCCGTCAGTCGCTTGGGCTGCCTTCCTCCTTCGGTGCGTGGCAGTGCTTCACATCCTTGCCGTCAGAGACCGAGCAGGCGAATCCGGCTGAGAGCTTCTGCGCGGCGAAGCCAGTCGCAAAGAACTTGCCTAGCGCCGCTGAAGGCGCGTTGTCCTTGGCCTCGGTATTCGCCTGGAACTGTCCTAGGACCGAGAAGGTCTCTTCGAAAGCGCCGCCGTCCTGTGTCGATGCGCTGCCAAGCCGTGTGATGTTGCCATTGGCGTCGGTCGCGATGGTTGGCAGGACCGCAATGTTGGCGTCTTTGTAGCCGAGCACCAGTTCCGGGGTCTGGGTGGTCGGCGACTGACCGACGGTGATGCCGAGGGAGGTCGCCTGGCCAAACACGACAGGGTTCGATGTGGCGTAGTCGCAGCCGGCTGTGACGAATGCCACGGCGACGACGGCCGGGAGGCGGAGAAAAGACTTGCGTTCCATGAAGTGGCTCCGTTCAGGTCATTGGGTTGGGGTGCTGCGAAGGATGCAGGCGTCGGGCAGGCCCGGCATCACCCGGGAGATTGCTGCAACCTGGTCCTTGCTCTCGACGAAGAAGAGGGTTCCGCAGGTTTCAAGCGGCAGGCAGATCCGGTCCAGCGTGGAATAGCCGAGCACGGTTTGGGAGCCGTCCATCGACAGCCCCAGCGTCGTAGACTTGCGCCGCTCGCCCACGCTGGTGCAGGGGGCGCTCTGGACGACTCCGACGCTGAGGGAGCGCTCGACCAGAGCGCCGTCCTCGTACCGGTCGGCAACCGTGCAGCCGCCGAGGAGCGCTGCAATAGCCAGTTTGCGCACGGGTATGCTCCTGCTGAAGAAAGATTACACCGGCCGAGGAAGCGCCCCGGCCGGTCCCGAGAACATCGCTGAGACCTACACTGTCTCGGCTGCGTTCGCGGCTTCCGCACGTAGCTTCAGGGCGAGCTTGACCGCATCGGCTGCGTTCACGCAGCCATAGCCATGGTAGGGAGAATGCCCCTCGGCGTCATACGTGCTCAGATCGCCAATCTTCCGGGCCGTGCTCTCGAGGATCTTCCGGACTTCTGCGGCTGTCAGGTCCGGATGCGCGCCGAGCACCAACGCCGCAACGCCTGCTGCGAGGGGACAGGCGCTCGACGTGCCGCCAAAGCCATGAGTGTAATCCCCAATCGAGTACCCCATTGGCCGCCTGATCCCGTTTGCGTCTGTATAGGTGCCCTGGACATCAGCGGTAGTGATCCCCCAGCCACCTTTGCCACTTGAGGGCGCGCAGATCGAGACCTCGGCCCCATAGTTGGAGTAGTTGGACCGTTCGTCACGGCTGGTCG
>JBCDID010000163.1:0-7795 GCA_038749355.1 Pseudomonadota bacterium
CCAAATTTGGCTTCGGGGCACTTATTTTTATGAGCTGTCTAAATCACCGGCAATTCGGTTGGGGCGCGTTCTGTCAACAGTTCCGCCCCATTGGCGGTAATGATCACATTTTCCTCATGCACCATCATTTGCCCCGCGCCGTAAGACAGGGACGGTTCAAGGGTCATAACCATCCCTTCTTGAAGAATCGCCGTGTCAAAAGCGGCGAGTGATGGTTGTTCTGTCAGTTGCATTCCCAACCCATGACCCATGCGGCCGATACTGCCAGCGGATGGGTCAAGCTCTCTCACGATTTCGGCCATCTCTTTGAACAGATCTTTGCAAGTCACACCAGGCTGTGCGGCGGCGATCCCAGCTTCGGTTGCGCGCCAAAGAACGTCGTAGGCTCTTTGCGCATCGTTGGTCGCTGACCCAATCGCCCAGTTGCGGTCGAAGTCGCAGAAATACCCGTCCCAAGTCAGCCCCGTGTCGATCATCAGCACATCGCCGTGCGCCAGGGGACGGCGCGAGGGCGGGGAGATCACATCAGCATAGCCGCCCTGATCCGCACCCCCGACCACGTAAGGCGCATCATCCGCCCCCTGTGCCAGCGCCTCACGCCGGAACGCCCGGAAAACCTCCTCCAGCGGCATCCCCTCAGAAGCCAGTGCGGGCACTTGGGCAAAGGTCCGGGAGCCGATACCGCATACATGGCGGAGCTTCTCGATCTCGGCAGGCGACTTGACCATGCGCAGCCCCTGCACCAATCCCGTGGCATCCGCGATCTGGAGCCCGGGGAGTGCCGCCATCAACCGCTCCCAATCGCCCAGCGGCATCCGGAGCATGGTCTCATGCCCCTTCATCAAGCCGATCCGCGCACCCTGCACTGCCAAACCTGACAACAGATCCACTAGCAAGCTGACCCCGTCATCGGACGGGGCCGGTGCGCTCCACGTCCGGATGTCCTCGACCCAGGTCTGGCGCATCAGAACCGCGCCGATCTCCGGGATCACGGCCACGGGCTTGCCCTCGGCTGGCACGAAGACGAACCAAGGTCGCGTAGGGCTCTGCCAGAACAGCGTCTGGAAGCCGGTGAAATAGCGAACCTCGGGCTCGGTCATCAGCAACAGCCCAGCCAAACCGTCTTCGGCCATCCGCGCCTGCGCGCGCGACGTGCGTGCCTCGAATTCGGACATGGGAAACCCGCGTGGCGGAGCAGCACTCATCAGATGGTCCTTTCACGTGCCAAGCGTGGGCCTTGGTGTCCCGGGCAGTTGGTGTCATGCTGCCCCAAGCTCCGAGGGAGGCACAAGCATGGGCGTACTGACCGAGGATCAGAAAGCGACGTTCTGGCGCGACGGGGTGCTGGTGGTCGAAGACGCGGTGACGGCGGAGCAACTGTCGGCGTTGCGCCATGAGTTTGCTGGCTGGGTCGAGGAGAGCCGCGCGCATACCGAGGATTACGGCGAGACGCAGGATGGCCGCCCCCGCTTCGATCTGCAGCCCGGGCATAACGCCGAGGTCCCTGGCCTGCGTCGCATACAATCGCCGGAGGAAGTCTCGGAGGTCTATGCGGACGCCATGCGCACTGCCCGCACCGTCGACATGTGCGCCGAACTGATCGGACCGGGGCTTCGCTTCCACCACGGCAAGGTCAATTCCAAGCTTCCCGGGACGGCGACAGCGGTCAAATGGCACCAGGATTTCTTGTTCCAACCGATGACGAATGACGACCTGGTCACCTGCCTCTTGTTCCTCGACGAGGTGACGCTGGAGAACGGTCCATTGGAGGTGATCCCGGGCAGCCACAAGGGGCCACTCTATTCGCACTGGCAAGGCGGCAGTTTCACAGGCGCGGTGGATGACGAGATCGTGGCTCCACATCGCGACGCCATCGTCAAATGCACCGGCCCCGCAGGCGCGGTCTGCCTTATGCACTCAAGCCTGCTGCACGGCTCCGCCCCCAACCTGTCGGACCGCTCGCGTACGCTCTACATCACAACCTACTATGCCGAAGACGCGATCGAACTGAGTCCGAACCACTTGCCCAGCACGTTCACCCACGAACTGGTGAGAGGCGAAGCGTCGGGACGTGTGCGCTGCTCGTCCTACGAGATGCAGTTGCCGGAGGTCCCCAAGGGCACCTCGTTCTTTGCCCAGCAGGAGGCCGGATAATGGATGGTGCCGCGCAACAGCCTGAGATCCGCAGGTTCGGGTTCACCACGGACAACGGTGTCGGTGCGCGGGCGGCCCTGGGGTTGCTGGTGCTGGAATCGGACCACACCATAGAGCACGAGTTCCGTGACCTTTGCGATTTTCCCAGCGTGGCACTCTATCATTCGCGGCTTGCAAACGACGTGGTGGTAACGCCTGAGACTTTGGCCAACATGGAACGCACGCTGCCGATCGCGGCAGGGCTGTTGCCGCAATACCTGGGGCTCACGGCCGTTGGGTACGGGTGCACGTCCGCATCCACGATCATCGGCGAGGCGCGGGTGGCGGAGATTATCGCCAAGGCGCATCCCGGCATTCCTTCGTCAAATCCGCTGACTGCGGCTAAGGCGGCACTGGGCGCTCTGGGAGTCCGTCGCCTTGGCCTTTTGACCCCATACACGCCGGATGTGACGCTGGCCATGCAGGCGAAGTTCAACGAGGCCGGGATCGCCGTGACCCTCGTCGGGTCGTTCTATGAGGAGAGCGATGCGGTGGTGGGGAGAATCGAACCGCAGGCGATTCTCGACGCCACTATTGCGCTGGGTCAGTCCGACAAGATCGACGGCGTCTTCATCTCCTGCACCAGCCTGCGCGCCGCGACTATCATCAGCGCGGCGGAGGAGGCCCTGGGCAAACCAGTGACCGCCAGCAACCACGCGCTCGCATGGCATCTGCTGCGGCTGGCGGGGATCGAGGACACACGCGACGACCGAGGACGCCTCTTCCGCCTGCCCCTCTGACACCACTGTTCACGAAACCGTGAGGGCGTGAACTTTCGCGCGCCCCATCCGTCACCTTCCCAAACGCGATCACGAGCGGCGCGGCCGCGGGAGCAATGGGTACTTCGCCGGATGGACTTGATCGACGTTTTCTGGACGGAAAGGGACGCGCTCTATCGCCATGCGTGGAAGATCCTTGGCAATCCCCAGGACGCGGAGGATGCGGTGCATGACTGCTTCCTGCGGCTGTCGCCTCGCGATAAGGCCCCGCCCGAGGCCACGCATCCCCGTGCTTGGCTGTTCCGGGTGCTCCGCAACATCTGCATTGACCGGCTGCGGGCGCGGCAAAAGGCCGTTGACCCGGGACATCAGGACGCCATCGCGGCGCAGCTCCATCCGGGCGGAGCGCAGACCATGACCGCCGAGCACGAGGTCATCATGTCCGACACGCTGCGGCGGGTGCAGGACGGGCTGCGGGATTTGCCCGGGGAGGAGGCCGAGACACTGACATTGGCAGTTGTCGAGGGGCTCAGCTACGCCGAGATCGCCTATGCCACCAACGTGCCCATCGGCACCGTGCGTTCCCGCCTGCATCGCGCGCGCCGCGCGCTGCGGGAGCTCCTCGCCGCCGATCCCCATGCCCTGTCCGAACCGGGAGCCTGAGCGATGTCCGAGAACGAACGTCCCGACGAACTGGCCCTCGAGGCCTATGCCGATGGTGAGAACAACGCGGAGACCGCTTACGTGGCGCAGCTTCTGCCAGGTTGCGAGGAGGCCCGGACCTACGTGGCCGAGATCCGGGAGATCAACGAGGCGGTGCGCCTTCTGGAGGGTGCCGTTCGCGCACCGGATACGCTGACTGAGCGGCTGAACCGGGCACGCCCGGCGAACCAGCCCGCGCGGCCCACGCTCTCACGACGCGTTCTGTTGCAATCCGGGCTCGCAGCCGCTGCCGTCGCAGGCGGTGTCCTGGTCTACAACGCCAGTTCCGGGCGCGGGCCATATTTGCAGGAGGTGCTGTTCGGTGACTTCCGGACCATGGAGGCCGCGGGCCGCAGGCTCGATTTTGCTTCCAGCGACGCTATGGCGGTGGTTGGCTGGTTCCGGGAGCGGCTGCCCTTCGAACTGATGGAGCTGGCGGGGCTCACCGGTCTCTCGATTCGTGGCGGACGGCTTTGCTGGCTGATGAACCGCCGCTGCGCCTCGCTGGAATTCGCGTCGCCCAAGGGCAGCTACTGCCTCTACATCGCCGAGGCCGAGGGGCTGAAGATCGATCCGCGCCGGGCGCTGCCGGAGCCGGGTGCGGCGGCCATCGCGCTTAGCGGAGAAACCCTTTCAGGCGTCGTCTGGCGCGACGACGCATTGGCCTATGCCCTGATTGGAGAGCCGAGCGCGCCGGACCTCGCCTCCGTCGCCGCCCAGCTACGAATTGCAAAGCCCGGAGGGACTTCAGGATGAACAAGATCGACATGCGAGCCGAAAGTCTCGATGCGGCGCTGGCCAATGCGCCGGTCAGCCTCGACATGGCACGCAAGCTCGCCTGCGGCTTTGCGCGTTCACAACCCGAACTGGCCATCACGCGGCTGCCGGTGGCGCTGGCAACCGGGCGAATCCTGGCCGAGGACATCGTCGCAGAGGCTGAGCAGCCCCGGTTTGATGCCGCCGAAGTGGACGGCTACGCGATTTCAACGGACGATCTTCAGGGCGATGGGCCGTGGAAGTTACGGATCACGGGCAATCTCGAGGCGGGCAGCGAACCGCAAGAGCGTGTCGCCTACCGAACAGACGAAGCACTGCGCATCGCCGCTGGCGCGCCCGTCCCGACATTTGCGAACGCCGTGATCCCCAAGCATAGCGTTTCACGCATCGACAGGACGCTGGAGCTCTCGACCCGTCCGGAGGCGTTTGCGAATATCTTCCGGGCGGGCACACACGTAGCTTCCGGTGCGCGGCTGATGGATCGCGAGACCGTGTTGAGCCCGCGCCATCTCGGCCTCCTGTCGTCGATGGGTGTCACCGACGTGACAACGTTCCGCAAACTGCCCGTGGCAGTGCTGTCTACCGGCTCGGAACTCGTAGAGCCCGGGGACAAGCTGCCGCCTGCCGGAACCCATGATGCGAACCGCCAGATGCTGATCTCAGCAATCACCGAGCGGTGGGTCCGCGTGCGGGATCTCGGCATCGTAGGTGATGACACAGCGTTGCTGCGCATGGTCATGGGCGAAGCAGTGGCCAGCCAGCGTGTGATCCTGACCACCGGCGGGACCGGTCCCGGCGAGAGCGATCAGATCGCGCGGATCATCGAGGATCTTGGCGGCGAGTTACTGGTCGAGAGCATCGCGATGCAGGCTGGTGGCACGACGATGATCGGTGCCGTGGACAAAACGCTGATCATCTCGCTGCCCGGGGATCCCGTTGCGGCCTGGATCGGGTTCGAGACACTGGTTCGCCCCACGCTGCGCGCTGCGGTGGGCCTGCTGGAGGGTGAACTGGAAACGGCGTCAGGACGTGCGCTATTTGCCTACCCGAAAGAGCGCGGTGTCACGGACCTGCCCCTGGTGACGGCGGGCGGCGCAGACGACAAGGGCGACGCGCCACTGTTCCTGTCTCGGGAACGGCCAACCGGAAATCTCGCGCTGCTCGCAAAGTCCGACGGGTTCGCTCTGCTGGACGAGGCCCAAGGCCCTGTGGCGGCAGGCGATCCGGTCCAATGGGTCAGGTTCGATAGGGGCTGATGCCCGAACGGACGCCTGGTTTCGGGATTGCTAGCCCGGCAACCGACCCGTCAGGCAGTAAGCCAGGATCTCCACGACCTGATCGGGGGTCTCGGCCACAGCCTGCGCGGCCTCGTCGACTTCCTTCAGCGCATGGGCATGTTCGGGCATGTGCTGGATTATCAGGCTCTTGCCCAGTGCCGCGGCATAGCCCGCGTCGAAGGCCGCGTTCCACTGCTTGTACTTCTCGCCGAAGCGGACCACCACGACATCGGCCTTTTCGATCAGTGTGCGGGTGCGGATCGCGTTGACCCCGGCACCTTTGCGATCATGCCAGAACTTGTTGTCCTCGGCGCCGAGGATCACCACGCCGCAATCGTCCGAGGCCCCGTGATCGGTGACAGGCGCGGAGAAGGTGATATCGAGCCCGGCAGCCTTGGTGCCCGCCTCGATGGCCTCGCGCCAATCGGTATGGATCTCGCCGCTGAGATATACGTTCCAGGTCATTCGGGGCTCCCATGTCAGTGCCGACCGGAACCTAGTGCATTGGGTGCAAAATGAAACCAGCCCGGAGCATCGCCCCGGGCCGGTTCAGAAGATTTCGCGCGGCAGGTAGGTGCGGCCCGCGACCTACATGGACATGGCAGGAGCAAGCAGGTCCGGCCCGATGCAGGTCATCGCGGCAGGCACTTCGCGCGCATTGTCAGACTGTCCCGACAAAACATATCGATCCAGCATCCTCCAGGCCTGCCCTTCACAAGGTTGCCCGATGAGGGACAAGCTCGCGATCAACGGCTTCGGATCGGTGATGCCGTCCAGGAAAGGTGCGAGCTCCATCAGAACCGAATCCGACACACGCGGGCCGATCATGCCGGTCAGCGGCAGTACAAAGTCCAGCGGCATTGGCCCCGATTCGAACTTCACGAACGGCCTCAGTTCCTCCTGCAGATCGGTCATCATCACGTTCAGCCGGTCGGACCGCCGTTCGGGAGCAAAGACCACCCGCTCGTTGTCGACCCGCACCACAGGATTCGAAACATACTCAGACGGCCGTCCGGAGGCGAACTCCTCCAGAACAGCCTCCAGCGCCCAGCGGCTGACCTCGTCACTTAAGGCAAACGGACGTGTCAGAGGGGCATGAAGACCACGCTGCCCGGGAAAACGCCCAACCCGTGCAGCTTCCTTCAAGGGTTCCCAGTCCTTCGACGCCGGGGTCCGTTGCCCCGACACCGAACACCACCCGGTCCATGCCTTGCCGAAATCGGCCAAAGCCGTCCCCGGCACTGGTATCCAGGCAACGCTGAACCTTTCGTATTCCCGTTCCATGCCCATTCTCCCAATCCCTACCTTGGGGTCAGAGTCGTTCATGTTGGCGAAGCTCGGCTGTGATTTCTGTTACACCCCGTTTTCAACCTGAGCGTGCAAAGCCCCGCTGGCGCTGTAGGGCTCTCCACACTGGTGCCAGATTTCACTGGCTGGACTTGTCAAAAGTGCGTCGTCATGTAGGACAGGTTGGGGCCAAAACGGGGAGAGAGTATGGCGGACGGATCTGAACCTGTGGTCGAGCGATCCCCCCATGTTTCCGACGAGGTGCGCCAGACCACCTGCTATATGTGCGCCTGCCGCTGTGGCATCAACGTGCACATCCGCGAGGGCGCGAACGGCGCGCCAATGATCCGTTACATCGAGGGAAACCGCGATCACCCGGTGAATAAGGGCGTTTTGTGCGCAAAGGGCTCCGCTGGGATCATGCAGCACTACAGCCCCGCGCGCCTGATGAAACCCTTGCTGCGCACAGGACCCCGCGGGTCCGGCGAGTTCAAGGAGATCTCCTGGGACGAGGCGCTCGACAAGGCGGCCGAATGGCTGGCACCGCTGCGCAAAGATCCCAAGAAGCTTGCCTTTTTCACAGGGCGGGATCAGTCGCAATCGCTGACATCCTGGTGGGCGCAGAACTTTGGCACGCCAAATTATGCAGCCCATGGCGGGTTCTGTTCCGTGAATATGGCGGCTGCGGGCATCTACACCTTGGGTGGCGCGTTCTGGGAATTTGGCTCCCCCGACTGGGACAAAACCAAACTCTTCATGATCTTCGGTGTGGCCGAGGACCACGATTCGAACCCGATCAAGATGGGCATCGGCAAGATGAAGTCCCGCGGCGGGCGCGTC
>JBCDID010000164.1:0-7780 GCA_038749355.1 Pseudomonadota bacterium
CGCCAATGCATCCGTGGGCTTGGCGGATTGAATGTTGGACAGGTTCCGCGGCAGTTTGACGATTTCGGCGAAATGCGCGCCGATCTCCGAGGCTGACAGGACTAGGTCAACGCAGCCCGTGTCCACCGCAGCGACAGGCATACCGTTGTACTTCGCACTGGCCTCCGTCTGAGCGATGGTGATCCCCCCGGCTGCGCGCACAGCACGCACACCGATGGCTCCGTCGGACCCGGTCCCTGACAGGATGATACCGATCGCCCTGTCTCCCATGGTCTTTGCGAGCGACTCGAGAAAACGGTCGACGGAAGGTTTAGGTGCTGCTGCCTCCTGGCTTGGATCCACGAGGCGCAGCTTGCCGGACGAAATCACCACATCAGCGTTCGGCGGGCCGATGTATACCGTGTCCGGCTGGGGGACCATTTCATCGGAAATCTCCACGACCTTCAGCGCCGTCTCCCGCCCAATCAATTGCGTCAACAGGCTCTTGTGCTGGGGCGACATATGCTGAAGCACCACGTAGACGGCGCCTGTCGTCGGCTCGAGATTCCGCACGACCTCGCGCAGCGCCTCAAGCCCTCCAGCGGATGCGCCGATACCGACCCAGAAATTACCCGTCGTCCCGCTCTCCAACACGATCTCCTATGGTTTTGCCTGCGCAATCAGCCCGAGAGCTACATGGCGGTTTTCTGCATAAGTTGAACGAGTCAGAGTGGTACGGACTGCATCAGGCAGCACACTCCGACATTACCTCTCTGTTAATTTTTAGCGGTCCGGCGTTAACAGTTCGTTAAGTGTGGTTGGCGCATGGGTAAGTCACCGCAAATACCAAACGAGTTCGGTATGAATTTACCCTTTCTTTAGCACAACATCCCATGTTTGCCGAACGAGCCGTCCATGATGAACAGAGGTAGAATATGCCTGATGAGTTGGTTGAGTCCGAAGTGAAGGATCAGAAAGATCAAATTGTGATCACGATCCATGAGACGCCCGAGAAAGAGCTGAGCTTGAGGTCGGTCGATCTGTTTGCTCCCGCTATGCGTGTGCGACTCTCCACACCCACGACGGACAAGATCGAACATGTCTTCCATAGCGATGTGGCAACACTGGTCCGGGAGATTTGCTCAAGCGCAAGCCAGGCGAAACAGGTCATCAACGTACCGGATTTCAGCGTCAGGTTCCGTGGACTCGCGATCCGGGGTTACACTTTGCTCGTTCACACACTCGAAGACGGCATGCGGCAATTCATCGTTCGACTGAAACGTGGGATTGGCAACGCCATGGCCCTGTTCCGTGAGTTCGAGGAGCCGGAACACGGTCTCCACATCCTGGGCCCTATTGGCGCGCGAAGAAGTGCGGGGAGCCAGAATGCCGGGCGTCTCTTCGACCAGATGCTGTCGCACCTCTATCTGCCGCTCGTGAATTTGAACACCTATCTCCGCTCTGCCCTGGACGGAGGCAGCAATCAGGATGATCGCTCGTTGGATTCGTCCGTCGTACAGCTGAAGACGAAGGCTGAGATGCTCCAGTTCGCCTTCGATAGGCTGATCTCCGAGATGATGCTCGCAAAGTATGCCGGTGACCCGGAGACGGCGAGGGCACAGCAGTTGCCGCACATCAACTATGCGCAAGAGTACGCCAAGGAGCGGCGTTCCGCCTGAGAAAGGCGACCGCGAACCGACAACGCCTCGCGGCCGAACCACAAAAGTCAGTTTTCCTTTGCGTGCGGCGGTTTTCGGGACTACCGACCGATGCAAATGCGTCGGACCGTCTGCACAAAAGCCGATCCCTGGCCCGACGCTGCAATCCGTCGGAAACGGGAGGGCGCGGGATGACAGATCAAGTGGTTTTGGTCGGATGCGGAAACATGGGGCGCGCGATGCTCGCGGGCTGGCTCGGTTCCGCAAGCGACACGCGGTTGCACGTCGTCGAACCATCGGGCGAGATGCGTCAACGTGCGATCGACATCGGCGCTGATGCCGTCGAATCGCTCGACCATCTGCCCGCCGACCTGAAGCCCGATCTCGTTTTCCTTGCCGTCAAACCCCAGGTCATGGCCGAGGTCGTCCCGGCCTACGGCGCCTGGGCCGGTGGCGGGACGACCTTCGTCTCCGTGGCTGCGGGCACCACCATCGCCACGCTGGCCGCCATGCTGCCGGGCGCGACACCTATCATCAGGTGCATGCCTAACACACCCTCGGCGATCGGCTCGGGCATGCTGGTCTGTGTCGCCAATGCGCACACGGCCACCGAGGCGCGGGACCTGACCACGGCCATGCTGCGCACATCAGGCGAGGTCGACTGGATTGAAGATGAGGCGCTGATGGACGCCGTGACCGCCGTCTCCGGATCCGGCCCTGCCTATGTCTTTCACATGGTCGAATGCCTGGCCGCGGCGGGGGAGAAAGTGGGGCTGCCCGCGGACCTCGCCATGCGCATGGCCAAGCAGACGGTGATGGGTGCGGGCCGGCTGGCGGCTGAGTCGGATACACCGCCTGGCACACTGCGCCAGCAGGTCACGAGCCCCGGTGGAACGACAGCCGCGGGTCTATCGGTGCTGATGGCGGAGCCGGGCCTTCAGGCCCTGATGACAGGTACAGTCGAGGCCGCCCGCGACCGTGGCCGGGAACTCGGAAAGACCTGAAAGCACCTCTGCAACGACGATGCACGCGCCCCGCTCGCAGCACCGCGGGCACGCGGCGTTGCCCCGCGCGCGACGGTCGACCCGCGGCGCGATCTCAGCGCGGGCTGCGTTTGGCGAGGATCCGCTGCAAGGTCCGCCGGTGCATGTTCAACCGCCGCGCCGTCTCGGAGACGTTCCGGTCGCACAACTCGAACACCCGCTGGATATGCTCCCAACGCACCCGGTCCGCGGACATCGGGTTCTCGGGCGGCGGCGGCTTTTCACCCCTGGGCGTTAACAGCGCCTTCTCGACATCGTTGGCATCTGCCGGTTTCGACAGATAGTCCACCGCTCCGATCTTCACGGCAGCCACGGCTGTCGCAATCGCGCCGTACCCGGTCAGCACGATGATCCGGCTGTCCGGCCGCGCGTCGCGCAACGCCTCGACAACGTCCAGCCCGTTCCCGTCCTCAAGACGCAGGTCCACCACGGCGTAGGCCGCAGGCGCGGTACGGCAATTTGCCATCCCTTCGGCCACGGACTCCGCCATCACAGGCGCAAAGCCGCGCTTCTCCATCGCCCGCGCAAGCCGGGTCCGAAACGGCGCGTCATCATCCACGATCAGAAGCGAGTTGTCCTCGCCGATCTCGTCTAGCTCTTCAGTCATCAGTCTTCTCCTGATCGCTGCTCGGACCGTGATTTAGTTTGAACGCACCCGGGGAGGCTTGTAATCGGCATGTCATACTGTCGCAAGCCCGGGCGCACCGAAGACAATGACTCTCAAATCGGCGATCGCGCCCCTCTTCGTCATCCTCTGGAGCACCGGCTTCCTGGGCGCCAAGCTCGGCCTGCCGCATGCCGAACCGATGACCTTTCTGGCCTTGCGCTTCGGCATTGTCGCCGTGCTGATCTGGGCCTGGGTGCTGTTGCGCCGGGAACAGCGCCTCACCTGGCGCCAGGCCCGGAACCAAGCAATCATCGGCGCGCTTCTCCATTCCTTCTATCTGGGCGGCGTCTTCGTCGCGATCTCCTGGGGGACGGAGGCAGGCGTCACAGCACTCATCGTGGGCCTGCAGCCCGTGGCAATGGCGCTCCTTGCCATCGCGTGGCTCGGCGAGAAGATGCGCGCGGTGCAATGGCTCGGCATGGCCCTCGGCGTCTCTGGCGTCGCTCTGGTCGTTGCCCGCAAGCTCGGTGCCGGGATCGGCGACATGGATGGGGTCCTGCTCTGCACCTTCGGACTGATCGGCATCGCCATCGGGTCGGTGATGCAGAAACGCGCCGGAGAAGACACGCCGATGCTCGCCGGAAACGCTGTTCAGTTCGCCTCCGCATCCGTCTGCTGTGCCGTGGTCGCAGTGGTCGCCGAAACCCGAGAGATCCAGTGGACCGGAGAGTTCATCTTCGCGCTCGTCTGGCTTGTCGTCGTCCTGTCGCTCGGCGCGATCACGATCTTCTTTATCCTGATCCAGCGGGGTGCAGCCTCTCAGGTCGGCAGCCTGTTCTTCCTGATCCCACCCACGACGGCGATCTTCGCATGGTTCCTCTTCGACGAGCGCATGGGGCCCGTCGAGATCTTCGGTATGGCCATGGCGGCCCTGGGTGTCTTGCTGGTCAATCGGCCGAAGCCCGCGCCTCAATCCGGATCCTAGGCGCGTTCACGCCTCTGATCAGATCGCGTTGGCTCGCGCCTCCGAGATGTAGATCTCGCGGAGCCGCCGGGAGACCGGACCTGGCGTGCCCTCGGCAAGACCCACCCCGTCGATTTCCACCACGGGGCAGACGAATGTCGACGCCGAGGTGATGAACGCTTCTTCAGCCTGCTGGGCTTCCTCGATGGTGAAGGGACGCTCCTCGACCTTCATCTGCGCCTCTTTCGCCACTTGCAACACGGACGCCCGGGTGATCCCGTGCAGAATGTCGTTCGAGAGCTGCCGCGTCACGATCGTCCCCTCCTTGGTGACGATATAGGCGTTGTTCGAGGAACCCTCGGTCACGAGCCCGTCTTCGACCAGCCAGGCATCGTCCTTTCCTTGCGCCTTGGCCTGCATCTTGGCCCAGGAGGGATAGAGCAACTGCACCGTCTTTATGTCGCGTCGTCCCCAGCGCTGGTCCTCGACCGCGGCGACCTTGATGCCGTTCCTGGCAGCAGGCGTGTCCGTGACGGTCCTTGCCTGCGTGAAGAGAACGATCCCCGGTTCGGCATCCGTAGGCCAGACGAAATCCCGATCCGCCGCACCGCGCGTGATCTGCAGGTAGACGCCGCCTTCCTCGACCGCGTTGCGGCGCACGAGTTCCCGGTGGATCTCGAGCAGTTCATCATCCGTGACCGGGCAGGACATCTCCAGCGCATCCAGCGAGCGATGCAGGCGCGCCATGTGGCCGGGATACTCGCAGAGCTTGCCGTCCAGCACCGCCGTGACCTCATAGACCCCGTCGGCCATCAGGAACCCGCGGTCGAAGATCGATATCTTCGCGTCTTCCTCCGCCACGTAGTCGCCGTTGACGTAGACAATCCTGCTCATCGCTACCCCCAGAGATTGGCCGCGGGCGGGTGCACCACCCCGGCGGCGTCATAAGTCAATCCGTTCGCCCGATCCTCGGCCAGCAAGAGCGGCCCGTCCAGGTCCACGACCTCGCAGCCCTGCGCGACCAGGACGGCGGGTGCCATGCCGAGGGAGGAGCCGATCATGCAGCCGACCATGATCTTCAGCCCCTCGGCCTCGGCTGCCGCCTTGAGCGCCAGCGCTTCGGTCAGCCCGCCAGTCTTATCGAGCTTGATGTTGATCATGTCGTACTTGCCCGCGATTGCAGGCAGGGAGGCCCGGTCGTGGCAGGCCTCGTCAGCGCAGACGGGCAGCGGGCGATCCATACCGGCGAGCGGGCCGTCATCCGAGGTGGGCAAGGGTTGTTCGACCATCGCCACGCCCAGTTCCAGCACCACGGGCGCGATCTCGGCATAGGTCGATGCATCCCAGCCTTCGTTGGCGTCCACGATGATCTTGGCATCTGGTGCGCCCTCGCGGACAGCCCGAAGCCGTTCGATGTCGCCTGATCCGCCCAGCTTGATCTTGAGGAGCGGGCGATGTGCGTTGGCCCGCGCTTTATCCCGCATCACGTCCGGATCCTCCAGTGAAAGCGTGAAGGCCGTGATCACTGGCGTGGGCTCCGCGAGCCCCGCTAGCTCCCAAGCAGTTTCGCCTGCAGATTTCGCCTCCCAATCCCAGAACGCGCAGTCGAGGCCGTTGCGCGCAGCACCCGGCCGCATGGTGTCCTGCAAGGCGATCCGGTCCATGCCTTCGGCGAGCGCGCCGGCCTGCCCCTGGATCTCGGCGATCACGCTCTCGACCGTCTCATTGTAGCGCGCGTAAGGGTAGCACTCGGCCCAGCCCCGCACGCCGTCGCGTTCCAATTCGACGGTCACGACCCGGCTTTCCGTCCGCGTACCCCGGCTGATGGTGAACCCGCCGGCAATCGGGAAGACGTCTTCGCGTACCCTGAGTTTCATGGCAGCCTTTCAGGTCAACGGTGCATCAACGCCGCAAGCGGCGCAGGATGCACCCTACGCAGACTTGTGCGCGACGGCGGGCGTAGGGTGCATCCTTCCCCGCCCCGGCGGGGTTGATGCACCGTTGAGTCACCCGAGCGCATCGACCAGCCGCCCGGCGCCGTGGCGGAACGGATCGACACAAGGCAGCCCCATGCGCGCCTCGGTCTCGGCGAGATAGGCATTTGCATCCTCGTCGGACAGCGCCGCCGTATTGATGGCGCACCCGATCACGCGGCAGTCCGGGTTAGCCACCTGCGCCAGCTGCAGCGCCAGCGGTCTGAGATCGTCCAGCGACGGCACCTCGAAATGCGGCAGGCCGCGCATATGCGTCCGTGTCGGCTCGTGGCAGAGCACCAGGTAATCCGGCTGCCCACCGTGTATCAGCGCCATGGTCACGCCGGAATAGGAGACGTGGAAGAGCGAGCCCTGCCCCTCAATCACGTCATAATGCTCCGCGTCACCATCGGGCGTAATGTGCTCGACCGCGCCTGCCATAAAGTCGGCGATCACCGCGTCCAGCGGACACCCGTCGCCGGTGATCAGGATCCCGGTCTGTCCAGTCGCGCGGAAGTCGGCCTTCATACCGCGGGCGCGCATCTCCTTCTCCATAGCGAGCGTGGTGTACATTTTCCCGCAAGAGCAGTCCGTACCCACCGCCAGGATCCGCTTGCCACCCCGGGGTTTGCCGTCCGCGATCGGGTAATTGACTGTCGGCACCCGAACATCGTGCAGCGTCTGACCGGTCCGCTCACCCGCCGCGACCAGATCGTCCTGCTTGTTCAAGAGCGTGTGCAGCCCGGCCGCGATATCCATGCCGGCTTCCATTGCCTCGACCAATACGGCCTTCCAGGCATCCGAGATCACACCGCCCCGGTTCGCCACGCCGATCACCAGCGTCTTGGCCCCGGCCGTGGCAGCCTCGGCCACGGACATGTCCTTGAGCCCCATATCGGCATTGCAGCCATCCAGCCGGATCTGACCGACAGACGCATCCGGGCGCCAGTCCTTGATGCCCTGTGCGACCTTGGCGGCCAGCGCGTCCGGCGCATCACCGAGAAACAACAGGTAGGGTTGTTGAAGCGCCATGGATCACACTCCCGAATCAGATCTGTTCCGCTACCATGGATCATGCGCACATGAGTCCAGACAAGGGACCAGTTTGAGCGCTCAGTTGGTCCAGCGGGCCTAGTTCGTGATGGCTTCCTTGGTCTTCTTGGCGCCCTTCTCAAGCGCTTCGCCTGCATCCTGAACGTCTTGACCGACGCCCTGAACCGTGTTGCAGGCCGCCAGCAGCATGCATCCGGCCACAACCATTGCGAGTACGCGCATCACATCCTCCTATTGGCATCGGAACAGAATACAGCTTATGCGCGATGCGTCCGGTTTCCAATGCGGAAGATGAGATGCGCGGTCGGGAGCCCATCCGGCGCGGGCGCCGGATTAATTCGTGTTTGCGTGGGATGGATCGGTCCAGGCCTGCAGACCGTAAAGCGTCAGGCCGCGCTCTGAACACCGGTTGTCAGGTGCCGGGGGCTTTCCAGATTGCGCAGGGTCTCCGGCGGATCGACCTCGTCAGGGATGGCGCAAAGCCCCACCCGCGCGGCCCAGGC
>JBCDID010000165.1:0-7780 GCA_038749355.1 Pseudomonadota bacterium
ATGGAGTTCAAGGGCAAGGATATCCTGATCCTTGGCACCTCCTATTCAGCGGAGGATATCGGTTCCCAGTGCTGGAAGTATGGTGCCAAGTCGATCACGGTCGCGCACCGGACAGCCCCCATGGGCTATGACTGGCCGCAGAACTGGGAGGAGGTCCCGGCACTGGTGAAGGTCGAGAAAAATACGGCGACCTTCAAGGACGGCAGGACCAAGGAAGTCGACGCCGTGATCCTCTGCACCGGGTACAAGCACCACTTCCCGTTCATGCCCGATGAGCTGCGGCTGGAGACGGCGAACCGGCTGGCGACGGCGGACCTCTACAAGGGGGTTGTCTACGCGCACAATCCGAAGCTGTTCTATCTCGGCATGCAGGATCAGTGGTACACGTTCAACATGTTCGATGCGCAGGCATGGTGGGTGCGCGATGCGATCGCGGGCAAGCTGGCGATTCCGGCCAAGGACGAGATGCTGGCCGATGTCGCCCAGCGTGAGGCCGCCGAGGATGCGCTGGAAGACGATTACGGCTGCATTGCCTATCAGGGGGCTTACACCGGCGAGCTGATCGCCGAGACCGACTACCCGAGCTTCGACATCGAGGCGGCCAACCAGGCGTTCTACGAGTGGAAGAAGCACAAGAAGAAGAACATCATGACCTTCCGGGACAACGGGTACACGAGCCCGATGACTGGGACCAAGGCGCCTGCACACCACACGCCGTGGAAGGACGCGCTGGATGACAGTCTGGAGAGCTATCTGCAGACGGGGGGGTGAACGGGGGACATGCGGCCATGTCGCTGACGCGACCGCTCGGGCTACGCCCTCGCCTGCCGGCTGCGCCGTCAGATGGCCGCATTGGGCGCCCGGCGGCGATGATGGGGACAAGAGGAGAGGTGGGCAGCGCCGGATGGAGACAGGATCAACCTGATCCACCCCTTCATCTTGCTGACAATACCTCGGAGGTTTGGATGCAGAGCCTCCAACTGGGCCCGTAGGGCTCAAGGGACCGGGAGAGAAGGCGATGCCGGGTGACGTGAGGCCCATTCTCGAAACGCCCTATGAGCGCCGGGGTGTGGTTGTCCCCGGCCTGCCCATCCTTCCGCATGGCGTAGAGCGGCATCCGGTCCCGGGCGGTGGCTCGCGTGCAGTGCCGATCTCGGTCGGGGATGAGATCTCGATGCTGGATCGCGAGGGGTTGCAGCCGGTCGAACTGGTCTTCTTCGCGCCTGACGGGCGGTCCGATGCGGCAATGATCGGACTCACGGGGGGGCGCGCGCCTGATGGGATCAAAGCGGCCCTGGCCGGTGATCCGACAGGCACACGGGTGCTCCGGGCATTGAATGCGGCCGGGTTTGATATCGGCCGGGCGGATGCTGCGCGGGTTTTCGACGGCGCCTCGCGCGCAGGCGACATGGAGACCTTCCATGCCACTTCAGATGGCCTGCTGATCGTCTGCGCCCCCGGTGGCCCCATGGCGCCGGAAGCCCAGGATGCGCCGACCGAGGTGATCCTCTACATCCGCCGGGCGGACCCGGGCGAGGCCAAGGGCGGTCTCGCGCCGCCCGACCCGCTGGCCGACCCGACGCAAGACATCAACATCCAGCCCGGCGAGGCCAAGGCCTACAAGGTCCCGAAGGGAGGGTTCATCCAGATCCTCGACGTGCAGGGGCGCGAATGCTCGGACTTCCAGGCGTTCTCGGCGCGCGCATTGGACAAGGGCCAGGAACGCGAGATTGACCCGACGACGACCCGCACCCTGATGGGTTCGCTCTACCCCGCGCCGGGCATCTTCTCGAAATACTGGTCGGTGGACCACGAGCCGCTGGTCGAGATCGTGCAGGACACCTGCGGGCGGCACGACACGTTCGGGCTGGCCTGTACCGCGCGCTACTATGACGACCTCGGCTACCCGGGCCACCTGAACTGCTCGGACAACATGAACGCGGACCTCGCCAAGCACGGCGTGAAACCGCGTGGCGGCTGGCCTGCGATCAACTTCTTCTTCAACACCATGCTGGACGACGCGAACGCCATCGGCATGGACGACCCATGGTCCCGGCCCGGCGACTACGTCCTGCTGCGCGCGCTGACGGACCTGGTGTGCGTCTCCACCGGCTGTCCCTGTGACATCGACCCGGCGAACGGCTGGAACCCGACCGACATCCAGGTGCGCACCTACCGCGCAGACGAAGATTTCCGCCGCTCCGTCGGCTGGCGCAAGACCCCGGAGGATCCAGTGCAAGCAACCAAGGAGACCGGGTTCCACGCCTGTTTCGCCCGGCATACCCGCGATTTTGTCGAATATAACGGGTATTGGCTGGCCAACCAGATGCACAACCACGGCGCCATCGCCGAGTACTGGGCCTGCCGCGAGAAGGCGGCGATCATGGATCTCTCGCCCTTGCGCAAATACGAGGTCACGGGGCCCGACGCGGAAGAGCTGATGCAGCTCTGCCTGACGCGGAACATGAAGAAGCTGAGCGTCGGCCAGGTGGTCTACACCGCCATGTGCTACGAGCATGGCGGGATGATCGACGACGGTACGGTGTTCCGGCTAGGCGAGACGAACTTCCGCTGGGTCGGGGGAAATGACACTTCCGGGCTCTGGCTTAGGGAACAGGCAGAAAAGCACGGGCTGAACGCCTGGGTGCGTTCGTCCACGGACCAGCTGTGCAACGTCGCCGTACAGGGCCCGCTCAGTCGCGAGATCCTGGCGAAGGTTTTCTGGACCGCGCCGACCCAGCCAACCATGGAGGAGCTGGCGTGGTTCCGGTTCGCCGTCGCGCGCATCGGCGACTTCGACGGCATCCCCGTGGTGGTCTCGCGCACGGGCTATTCGGGGGAGCTAGGCTACGAGGTCTTCTGCCACCCGAAACACGCGGAGGCCGTGTTCGACGCGATATGGGAGGTCGGCGAACCCCTGGGGATGGTCCCGCTTGGGCTGGCAGCGCTGGATATGCTGCGCATCGAGGCGGGGCTGATCTTTGCTAACTACGAGTTCTCGGACCAGACTGACCCGTTCGAGGCGGGCATCGGCTTCACGGTGCCTCTTAAGACGCAGAATGACGACTTCATCGGGCGCAAAGCGCTGGAGGCGCGCAAGGCAAACCCGCAGAAGAAGCTCGTCGGGCTGGATATCGAGGGCGGGCTCGTGCCGTCCAATGGCGACTGCCTGCGCATCGGCAAGGCGCAGGTGGGCGAGATCACCTCTGCCATGAAATCGCCCATCCTCGGCAAGACCATCGCGCTGGCGCGGGTGGACGTGACCCATGCGGAGCCGGGGACCGAGATCGAGGTCGGGCAATTGGACGGCCAGCAAAAACGCTTGAGAGCCGTGGTCGGGACCTTCCCGCACTTTGACCCAGGCAAGGAGCGGGTGAAGGGCAATTACGGCTGATCCGGGCGCCAGCACCTCGCGCCAGCGGAGCGACGGCGCGAGAGCAGGGTCTTGTGAGAGACCGCCAGGTCTCGAACTCCGTTTGATCCGAAGATCGGCCCTTGGAAGATCAGCCCTTGTCGGTCCGTTCGGTCACCCAGGACTTGGCCTTCTCGAAGGTCTCGGCGACCGAGACCCGCAATCCGTCGATGGTCGCGACATACTCGGTCAGCGCAGGCTCGGTTCCGGGCAGCTTGCTGATGATGGCCGGATGCAGAACGTAAAGCCCGATCATCACGGCCACGACCATGACGACCAGCAGAAAGCCGGTCAGGAACGCACCTGAACCCGCAGCCTTGTCACGTTTGCGGGCACGTTCCTTGCGATCGTGTTTGCGGCGGATCGATTTGACGTCGACTTCCTTGCCCTTTGCCGGTTTCTCGCTCTGCTGTTGGAGCCGGGCACGCAGGGCATCGACTTCCTCGTCGGTATTGTCGAGCCTGGCGGTAGGGGCGACAACAGCCCCGATGCTCGCGGCGGCGGTCTCGGCAGGGCTGGACGCCCGCAATCGACTGGGCTCGAAAGTGTCGCGCGTCGGGCGCGGCGCTTCGGATGCAGCAGGGCTTGGCGCCGCGGCCGCAGTTTCCTCAGCCTGAACTTCCGCGAGCATCTCGCGGATCTCTGCAAGTTGCTCGGTCCGTGAGCCGGCCGCTCGGTCCGGTATGCCGCCGGACGTCATCACTTCGTCATCCTTGCCGGGCAGGTGCGCGGGCTTCGGCTCTGCGGCAGCCGGCCGCCCACCGCTTGCCGTGCCAAACGGAATGCCGGTGCTTGCAGGTCGAGCCGCGCGTTCGGGCGCCCCCAGCACCAGCGGCGGATACGCATGCCAAACGTGCCCGCAACTCATGCAGGACACCTGGCGCCCCTTCTCCCCGATGGCACCATCAGGCAGCTGGTAGCGCGCTTCGCAGGACGGACAAATCAATTCCATAGCCAGTTGCACCCATTCCGACGGCAAACACCCCAATGCACCTCTATAACCCGCGAATTGCTCGCCGCCAAGCGGTGCGCTCTTGGCAGCGGCAACCGGGTCTGCAATGTTGTCCGTGAGCGGGCGCAAGCCCTGCAATGCGGTTGGGGTACTCGCTTGATCCTTCTGGATAATGTGTCGTTCGGTTACGGTGGACGCGAGACGCTGAGCTCGGTCTCGGCGGAGCTTGCGCCCGGGTCTTTTCAGTTCCTGACCGGACCGTCGGGTGCTGGCAAGACGACGCTGATGAAGCTTCTCTATCTCGAGCATCTTCCGCAGCGCGGGGTGCTGTCGCTCTTCGGCCAGAACCCGACACAGATCAGCCGTCAGGCGCTGGCCAAGCTCCGCCGTCGTGTCGGCGTGGTCTTCCAGGACTTCCGGTTGCTGGAACACATGACCGTGGCCGAGAACATCGCCCTGCCTTTGCGCGCCTCCGGCAACGATGTGAACGAGCATGAGCAGGACGTGCTGGAGTTGATCCGCTGGGTCGGGCTGGAAGCCCGGGCGGAGGCCCTGCCGCCTCAGCTCTCGGCCGGAGAGAAACAGCGCGCGGCCATCGCGCGAGCCGTGATCAACTCGCCGGATCTGATCCTGGCGGACGAACCCACTGGCAACATCGACCCCGAGATGGGCGCGCGCATCCTGAGGCTGCTGATCGAGTTGAACAAGCTCGGCAAGACAGTTGTGATCGCCACGCATGACCTCTCGCTCATCCGGGCGTCCAAAGGCCAGGTAGAGGCGCGGATGCTGCGCCTCGCGGACGGACATCTCGCGCAAGGGGCGGCAGCGATATGACGGAAACACAGGATCACAAACCCCGGATGCTGCGTCCCGGCAAGGGGCCAACGGTGCTGCCGAAATCCGGGTGGACAGCCCCGCTGACATCCTTCTGTGCCGGTGTGATGGCGTTTCTGGCCGTGCTGACGCTCGCGGCCTCGTTTGCGGCGAACGCGGTGGCCGAGCAATGGCGCGCGGATCTGGCAGGTGTGGCGACAGTCAGGCTCAGCACGCGGGACGGCGACGTGGATGCCCGGACCAAGGCTGTGCTGGAGGTCCTGCGCACGACCCCTGGTATCGCTCAGGTGCGCGTGCTGACCGCGAAGGAACAGACAGCCCTCCTCACGCCATGGCTCGGCGAAGGGGCCGCGCTCTCGGATCTCCCCTCGCCGCGCCTCATTGATGTGCGCCTGCTCGGCACGGGACCGGACCGGCAGGCGCTTCAGGGACGGCTGGACCTGACCGTGTCCGGCGCCGTTTATGACGACCACTCGGCCTGGCGCGGGCCGCTGACAACCGCGGCGGAAGCGCTGGAGCGCATGGCCATCATCGCCAGCCTGCTGGTGCTGCTCACGGTGGGGGCCATCGTCGCCTTTGCCGCAAGGGCCACGCTGATCGCGAACCGGCATGTGGTCGAGACGGTCCGGCTCGTGGGGGCCGAGGACAGCTATATCGAGCGCGCCTTTGTGCGGCGCCTGATGGCCCGCGCGGCGGCGGGCGCGGGCGCGGGCGCAGCGATAGGCGCGCTCGCGATCCTGATGCTCCCCAGCGTGGAGACGGGCGATGCCGCGCTCGCGCTGGCGCTGGAGCCCTCGACCCTGCAATGGGCGGTCCTGATCTTGGGCGTGCCAATCCTCTCGGTCGGGGTCACATGGCTCGCAGCACGGGGCGCGGTGCGGTTGACGCTCCGGGCCATGCCGTGAAAGCCACGCCATGAACGCGCCACCCTCCGGGCACACCTCCGCCTGGGCCGCGGTGAAGGCGACGGCATACGTGATCTGGTTCTACCTGTTCATGGTGGTCTGGGGTGCCGTCTTTTTCCTCCCCTCGGCGTTCTCACGCGGCTGGACCACGTGGACCATGAAGACGTACACACGGATTGTGTTCGCCGTGCTGAGGGTCGTCTGCGGGACAAGATGCGAGCTGCGCGGAGAGCTCCCCCAAGGCCCCTGCATCGTTGCCGCCAAGCATCAGAGCTTCCTGGATGTCATGATGACGATGCTCTGGATGCCCGCGCCGCGATTCGTGATGAAACGGTCGATCCTCTATACGCCGGTGCTGGGGGTCTATGCATGGCGGCTGGGCTGCATCCCGATTGACCGCGCGCGGCGGGGCGCGGCGCTTTCCAGCATGATCGAGTGGATCCACACGCGCGGCACGGATGGAGGCCAGGTCATCATCTTCCCGCAAGGCACCCGCGTGCCGCCGGGGGAGGAGCGCGCCTACAAGGCCGGGGTGACCAAGCTTTATGATGCGACCGGGCTGCCCATTGTGCTCGTGGCCGTGAACACAGGCTGGTTCTGGCCGAAAACGGGGTTGAGGCGCAGCCCGGGGACTGCAGTGATGGAGATCATTGGGCGGATCGAGCCCGGGCAGGATCCGGAGACGCTGCTGTCAGAGATTGAAAGCCGCATCGAGACGGCCAGCGCCCGACTGGCGGAACAGGCGGCGCAGGACTTCCGGTGACCCGGCTCTGATATTGAAGCTGGGCGTGTTGGCCTGCGTTGCGTTCACTTTGCGCTCAGAAGACCCAACTACCTCCGCGCCGGTTCAATGCCTATCCGTCACCGCGTGCGCAGCGAACTCTGCGTGCTCATGCGGCATGCTGGTCGAGCGTCGATTGCTGAGCCAGCGCATGAACGGTTTCATCGTCAAACATCAAAGAGTCCAGTTTGAAGAACCCAAGAGCCTGCAACTGTTGTTCAGCCTCCGCCGAGAGCGAGGTTGCCTGCGACCCGATCCGCTCCGCAGACGTCATGTTCGCGTCAACCAGATCGCTGAGTTCGAGCACTGCTGAATTGATCTGGTCCGCACCGATGGACTGTTCACGCGTAGCCACCGAGATTTCAGCGACAAGTCTGGCGGTCTCGTCGATCATCGGAGCGAGCTTCTCCATGCGCTCCGCTGCCTGGCCGGAGATTTCCAGTGTCCCGGCGGAGAGCGACGAAATCTCTTCCGCCGCGGACTGACTCCGCTCCGCCAGCTTCCGGACTTCGGAGGCAACAACTGCGAAACCGCGACCGTGTTCTCCCGCGCGCGCAGCCTCAACCGCGGCATTGAGCGCGAGAAGATCGGTTTGACGCGCGATCTCCTGAATAATCATGATCTTCTCTGAGATCAGGGACACTGCTTCTGACGCCTGAAGCACCGCTGCCGCGCTTTCCGATGCTTCCTGAGCAGCCTTCTGAGCAAGACTGTCGGTCTCGCCGGCGTTCTCGGCGGACCGTCGCAGATTGGCGCTGATCTCTTCTACAGCGCTCGATGCCGATTGTACGGCACTCGATTGCTTCTGGGAGGAAGCCACAACTGCCTGAACCTCGGTTTCCAACAGCGAAACATCATTTGAAACCTTGGTCGCCCCCCGCTTCACCCCTTGGAGC
>JBCDID010000166.1:0-7777 GCA_038749355.1 Pseudomonadota bacterium
CGCGACCTGCTGAGCGTTCGACGTCGCAAGCTCGCCCTTACCGATATAGAGGCTGTCCTCGAGCCCGACCCGCAGGTTCCCGCCCAGCATCGCAGCTTGCGTGGCGAACGGCATCTGGTGGCGACCGGCGGCCAGCACGGACCACTCGTAATTCTCCTTGCCAAACAGCCGATCGGCGGTGCGGTTCAGGTGCACCAGATGGTCCAATTCCGCCCCCATCCCCCCGAGAATGCCGAAAACCATCTGCACGAAGAAAGGCGGCTTCACCATGCCCCGGTCCACGAAATGCGCGAGGTTGTAGAGGTGCCCAAGATCGTAGCACTCGAACTCGAACCGGGTGTCGTGCTCCTCGCCGAGATTGGTCAGGATGAACTCGATATCCTCGAAGGTGTTGCGAAAGACCACGTCTTTGGTTGCGGTTAGGAAGTCCCGCTCCCATTCGTGCTTGAACTCGGTCATCTTATCGAGCAGCGGATGCAGCGCGAAGTTCAGAGAGCCCACATTCAGCGAGGCCATCTCGGGCGAGGCCCTGAGTGCTGCCCGTAACCGTTCCTCTCGCGTCATGGTCACGGTCCCGCCCGTCGAGATGTTCACCACCGCGTCCGAGGACTGTTTGATGCGCGGCAGGAACTCCATGAAGCGGTCGGGGCTCGGGTCTGGCCGCCCATCCTCTGGGTTACGCGCATGGAGGTGAATAACGGACGCGCCCGCCTCCGCCGCCTCGATCGACGCGGTTGCAATCTGGTCCGGCGTGATCGGCAGATGCGGGCTCATCGAGGGCGTGTGAATGCCGCCGGTGACCGCGCAAGTTATGATGACGGATTTGGCCATGTCAGTTCTCCCCCAATAACTTCAAAGCTCTCGCGGCCCGGCGCGCCACAGACTTTCGCGTGTCGTTCGAAAGGCGCTCCAGATGCGGGCAAAACCAAGCTCTCAGCTCCGCGTCACCCTTGGCCAGCGGCGTAAGATAGTCGATGGAATTGTTCAGCACGATCCAGTCGTGGTGCTCCGCAAGGTTGCGCTGCACCAATGCGCGGGCGCGGGCAAGCTGGTCCGGGTTCATCTCGGACGCTGCCCCTTCGAACAACTTCGGCAACTTCCACTGCGCAGAGGGCTGGTCCAGCGCACCGATCTCGTCGATCAACGGATCGATCAGTGGGACAAAGAAATCCGGGCGTTCCGCCTGCACCCGGCGCATAGCGTTTGAGACCCTCGAGCGTACAACCTCGTCAGCGCTACGGTAACAGGCGAAGAGCTCGGCCATGCGATCAGGATCCGCCGACACGCAGTCCACGACCTCGACCGTCCGGCCCAACGAGTTCGGATGCCCGCCCGTGAGCATTTCCTCGAACGTCTCGCTCACAACTTCATCTGCTGGACCTGCGCCGACAAGCCCCCGTCGAGCACCCAGAGCTGCCCGGACGCGTAGCGCGCTTCGTCGGATGCGAGCCAGGTAACAAGGTTCGCCACATCGTCCGGCGTGCCATAGGTCCGCGTCGGGTGCATGTCGCGCGCGGCCTGTTGCAGTTCCTCGACCGTGCCGCCATGCCCGCCATGGAAGAACGATTGCAGCATGGGCGTGTCGATGAAGCCCGGGCAGATGGCGTTGACGCGGATGCCCTCGGGCCCGTGGTCGCAGGCCATTGCCCGGGTCAGGGCATGCACGGCCCCCTTTGTGGCACAGTAGACCGCCAGTTGAGGATCCGCGATGAACCCGTCATACGAACCGAAATTGATGACAGACGCGCCAGCCGACTTGCGCAGCACGGGGAGCGCGTATTTCGAGGTCAGGAACATGCCTTCCACGTTCACCGCGAAGGATTTGCGCCATTCCTCGAGGCTGGTGTCCTCGATGGTCTTCTCGATCTCGATGCCAGCGGCGTTCACGAGGATGTCCAGATGTCCCCAATGTTGCGCGATCCGGGCCATCCCATCTTTCGCGGCTTCCTCGGAAGTTACGTCATAGGAGACGACCCGCACGCCTTCGGGCGCGTCCTCCCACGGCGCCAGATCAGCTGCCATCACTTTCGCACCTTCCGCCGCGAACCGGGCGCAAATCGCGCGCCCGATCCCACCGCAGCCGCCGGTGACGAAGGCGGTCTTGCCCTCAAGTCGTCCCGTCATTTTAGCCCCCGATCTTGAGGGTCAAGGGCGCCGCCCGAGCCTGGGAGGGCGGCGCAATGGTCGCGCTTGGCGCTTTGGTTGCTGTGAGGCCCGATGGTTGTGCTGAAGAACACGCTAGAAGAACGCCCTCCCGGGGGGAGGGTCGGGCGTCGCCCGGCTGCGCCGCGCGGGGAGGCTGTGGCAAGCGTCATCAACAGCACCATCCTATCCCTCCTTCAGCGGCGGGAAGCGGTAGTGCGCCGCAGCCACGGTCCAGTCCATGTGGTTGCGCACGTATTGCTGCGTCGCATCCGAGGGCGGGTTGAAGTCCCAGTGCTCGCCCGCACCCGCCTCCATGGCCGCGTGCAGCGCATGGCGGGAGCGCTGCGTGCGCATCACGTCCTCGCGGAGCTTCGTGCTGTCCCACCGCTCGGCCACCTCCGCCGCGAAAGCCCGGGCGGCATCCGCGTACTTCGGGTCTTCGGCCACGTTCACCCGCTCCCCCGGATCAATCGCGAGGTCGTAGAGCTGCGGTGGATCCACGTCGCAATGGATACACTTGAGCGGCCCGCGGCGGATCATGAAGACCGGCCAAGGGGTCATCTCGGCGCAGTACTCACCGATGGCCACATCCTCGCGGTCGGTCTCGCCCCGCGCTAGGGGCATCAGGGAGCGACCATCGATGGGCTCGCCCAGCGGCCCGTCATAGCCCGCCACGTCCAGGAACGTCGGCAGCAGGTCGATCAGGGAGCAGGCATTCGCGGCAGCGCCGACAGCCACCCCCGGCCCCGCCATGATCAGCGGCACGCGCCCCGAGTGCTCGAAGAAGTTCATCTTGTACCAAAGCCCGCGCTCGCCCAGCATGTCGCCGTGGTCAGCGGTAACGATGACGATGGTGTTGTCGAGCTCACCGATGTCGTCGAGCGCCTTGACCATCGCGCCAACCTTCGAGTCGAAGTAGCTGACATTCGCCAGGTAGGCGCGGCGAGCCCGGATCATCTCCGCGTCAGTCAGCGGCGTGTAAGACGCCTCGATTCCATCCATGACGCGGCGCGAGAACGGGTCCTGCTCCTCGGGCGCGAGCGTGAACTCGGGCATGTCGATCTCGTCGTCCGAGTAGAGGTCCCACCACTCCGGTTTCGCGACATAAGGATCGTGCGGATGGATGAAACTTGCGACCATGCAGAACGGGCTCGCATCCCCTGCCCCCGAATGACTGGCCTTGTCCCGCCCTCGGTCGATCAGCCAGCGCCGGGCAGCGAACTCGACCTCATCGTCATAGTCGGTCTGGAAGGTCGCGACGGCCATGCCGCTCTCCTTGACCGTCTGCATGTTGTGATACCACTTGTCGATGCGCTCGTCGGCAGCCTCCCAATCAGGCGTCCAGGCAAAGTCCGACGGGTAAATGTCAGTGGTCACGCGGTCCTGAAAACCGTGCTTCTGGTCGGGGCCGACGAAGTGCATCTTGCCCGAAAGGCAGGTGCGGTAGCCAGCGCTCCGCAGGTAGTGGGCGAAGGTCGGCACTGAGGCACGGAACTCCGACGCATTGTCATAGGCCGCGATCCGGCTGATGAGCTGGCCGGACATGAATGCGAACCGCGAGGGCGCGCATAAAGGCGAGTTGCAGTAGGCAGCGTCGAACCGCATCCCCCGCGCGGCAAGCGCGTCAATGTGGGGGGTCTTGGCGACGGCGTGCCCGTAGGCGCCAGTGAAGTGCGGCGCCAACTGGTCCGCCATGATGATGACGATGTTTGGTCTGGTCATTGGGGTCTCCCTTGAAACGTTGATGAACGGTTCAGAGAGGCCCCGGTGGGGGCTGGTACTGCAGCAGCTTGATGTGCGCCCATATACACATGGGATATGAGGATATCACCGGATTTCGTAGTCCGATATTTATTTAACGTACAATTAGGCGATATGGCGCGGTGTATATTCCGGGGCGGCATCCGGTTCACTTGGTGGCGGCCGCGTAGGCATCCAGAACGAGCCCATGGAAGTGGTGGACAGCATGCTCCGACTTGCCGGACCCGTCGGGGTCGTGGACAATGCGGCCCTGCTGGAAGGCCGGGGTTTCCATGCCGCGCTGGACGGACTCCACAAGGCCGATATCCTCGACCTGCAACACCTCGTCGAGGTAGCGGATGGCGTCGAGTTCCATGGCGTCCGGCTCCGGCGTTTCAAGGAAAAAGTCGTATGTTTCCAGTGTTCTATCGGGTCCGGCTGGGATGATGTTCAGCACGATCATGGAGGACCGCCCTGGGTAGCGCATCAGGCAGGTCGTGGGCCAGAGCCACCAGACTGCATGGGTGCGCACGGTCGCATTGGACACGTCATAGGCGGTGTTCGTGCCCTGCCCCGCGTCGGCCATGTGACTGGAATAAATCCCATGCGTCGTCACCTTGTAGGTGTCCATGTCGACGAGATCACAGAAGTCCTTGTGCGCCGTAGGGCAATGATAACATTCAAGAAAATTGTCGACGACATTCTTCCAGTTCGAGCGGATGTCATAGGTGAGCCGGTGGCCGAAAGTTAGATCCGAGATGTCAGGCGCCCAGTGCAGGATTTCGGCGGCGAGGTCACCGGATTGTTCGGCCAGAGGGGCCGACTCCGGGTCGAGATTGACATAGACGAAGCCACAGAACTCCTCAACTTGCACCGCATCAAGACAGATGTCTTTCACATTGAAATCATGCAGATTTTCCGTCTCTGACGCTCGGCGAAGCTGCCCTGTCAGATCATAGACCCAGGCGTGGTAGGGGCACATGATGCGGGTCGTCTCGCCTTCGCCTTTCAGGAGTTCGTGGGCGCGGTGTTTGCAGACATTGTAGAAGGCGCGCAACACACCCTCGCGGTCGCGAACCACGACGATGGGACGGCCCGTGATGTCGACGGTGACGTAGGAACCCGGCAGGCGCAGCTTCTCCACGTGGCAAACCCATTGCCAGGTGCGGGAAAAAACTGCTTTTAAATCCGCATCATACCAGCGTTTCTCGGTGTAAGCTTCGGCCACGAGGGAAAACGAGCACCTCGGGTCAGGATCATACCCCCGGCGGATTCGGGCGAGTTCGTCAGCGGAAAGCGGTAACGTCATGGCTGGCTCCACGGGCTAATGCATGCGTTTGCCCGTCCAGCATTCGGCAAAGCGCGTGCTTTCAGCAAGCATAATTCGACAAATACCGATCATGATTGGACACACTCAAGTTGAACGCCCGTGCATTGGCCATGCCCGAAACTCGAATGGAACCCGGCCTTCTGTCCGATCCCGGCTGGGTGGAAGGCCGAAGCGTTCGCGGTAGGCCCGCGTAAAGTTGGTTTGAGACCGAAAGCCCGAGGCGATGGCAACCTCGGTCAGCGGCATTTCGGTTTGCGTCACCAACCCGCGCGCTCGGTCGAGCCGGATGTCGCGGTAGTAGAGCGCCGTTGTCTTGCCCAGATGCCGCGTGAAAAGACGGTTGAGTTGCCGCTGGGAAAGCCCTGCTTCGTCGGCAATTTCTGGGATTGTAAGAGGCTCTTCCAAGTGCGCTTCCATCGACCGGATCGCAGCGCGAACGGTGGCGGGAACGGCTCGACCCAAGGGCTCTGTCAGGCTGGGAAGCTGCGACATGCCATAGGTCCGCAGGCTCTGGTGAAACACATATCGGGCCGCAGAGTTGGCAACTGGCTCGCCGTGCTGCTCACGCAGAATCTGCAAGGCGAGGTCCGCAGAGGCCTCCCCTCCGCAGCAGGTCAGACGATCACCGTCTGCGACGAACAGGTCCTCTGAAACCTCAACGTTTGGGTAGAGCTCGATAAAGGCGTCGATGTGCTCATAGTGCACGGTCGCCCGCCGGCCCGTCAGAAGACCTGCATCCGCCAGAATGAACGCCCCGGTATCCAAAGCCGCCATCTGAACACCATTTCGTGCGGCGCGGCGCAGGCGAGCCCGTAGCGGCTCGGTCGAGTGCTGCTCTGGCGCCCAACTCGACGAGATGACCACCATGTCGGCGGCGTCCGCTTCAGTCAGTGCGACGGTGTCGATGGCCAAACCATTGCTCGCCGGGACCATGCCTCCGCGCTCGGAAGCCACCTGCCAGCGAAAGAGCGTCGTGCCCTCCAGATAGTTCGCCGCCCGGAACGGATCGATGAATGCCGTCGTCGCCGCGAGGTTGAAGTCCGGCGTGACAATGATCAGCAGTGCATAAGGACGCTGGGTCATTTGGCGAAAAACATCTACTTCATGACCGATTACGATAGCGACCCTTTCAGGAATGGATAGGTAAATCGGCCCTCGCTTCACCAGCAGTGGCAAGCAGGGCATAGGTCATGTAGCGTCTCAGCTATCGACCGAACCGCCCGGAGACGGCTCTATGTCCATTTTCGATCCCACGCGCTGGGCAAGCTTATGTGTGGCGCTCATGTGCCTGGCCGTCTTAGCGAACCCAAGTATTGCGTCGGGCAATGACAGCAAGAAGAAGGCCATCAAGAAGGATTTCGCAGCACATGGCGACGTATCCTGCGCACAGGAACGCGGGGAAGCACTCGGGCTCTGCAAGGCGTCTGTCGCGCGGGGCACGGATGGGACTGCAACGGTAGTCGTCAGGTTCTCGAACGGTTTCGCGCGGAAGCTCTATTTCGAGGAGCGCAGGTTCATATCGGCCAGCGCGACCATGTCGGGCGTAGGACGAGATACGGACTGGGCACGGGAAGGTGGTGTGCACCTGATCCGGGTCGACGACCAGCGCTACGAACTGCCCGATGCATTCGTCTTCGGTGACTGAGTGGGATTGACCGCGCCCGCGAGGGGCGCGGCCTCATCGTGTCAGGTCAGGGCGTCAACTTGTGGATCTGACCCTCATCAACGGCAGCATAAAGGCTGCCATCCGGGCCCATGACAACCGAACGAAACCGTGCGGGATCGATCGGCAGAGCCATGGTCTCGATGGAGTCCACATCCGTCCCTGCCTCGTTCAGCGTGATGACCTCGATGCGCGAGCCAACCGGCGTACCGCCAAAGCTGATCCCCATGATGCCGACGACCATGGATCCGTCCCAGTCGCCCCAGGCCTCACCCTTGAGGAACGCAGCCGAGGACGTGCCCTGTGACCAGCCATTGTTGTTCCAGATCGGCGGCATGGCGTTCGGATACGTCTTGAAGTCCGTCATCGGCATGTAGGCCGCACGCTGATACCGGTTCAGACCGTCCATCTGGTTGGGCGTGTAGCCGCAATAGCCATCCGGGCAGTCGCCACGCCCGGCCATGTTGGGCCGAGGGTCCCAGCCCGCATTGCCGCCATTCCTGAGAACCGTGATCTCGTCCGAGTGCCATGGCCCGTGTTCGGCGGTGATCGGAGTTCCGGTCTTCGGATGGAACGCGATGCCCTGCACGTTGCGGTGGCCGTAGGTGTAGGTCCGCTTGTCAAAGCCCACGGGCGGCTGGTTGTCTTCCGCCGGGTTGCCGCTCGTATCGATGCGGATTACCTTCGAGCCCATCATCGTCGGGCTTTGCGGCACGGCACCGTTATGGGTGTCGCCCGTGGTCAGGTACAGGTACCCGTCCGCATCATTGAACCGGACACGACCGCCATTATGCGCGCCGGGCCCACCGAACGGATGGTCAGACGCCGCCATTTTGTACGGCACGTCATCAACGATATCCGTCCGGTCCGAAACGCCGGAGAAGTCGTCAGACACCACC
>JBCDID010000167.1:0-7775 GCA_038749355.1 Pseudomonadota bacterium
CGGCTGAGATTGCGGAAGACACGATCGGCGATGACGTTGAAGGCGTGGCGGGTGCCAACAACTTCTCGAACACCTTCGATGCCCGCGCGCTCGACAGCCTGACCTTCCTTTTGGGCGGGGCGCAGTCCGACACCTTCCAGGGCGGCAGCGGCACCGACCAGATCGTCGCGTTGGCGGGCAATGACGTGCTTTATGGAAACGATGGCGTGGATGCCCTGATCGGCGAGGGCGGGGATGACGACCTCTTCGGCGGCGCAGGCGGGGACGTGTTCTTCTTCGGCTCCGGCGATGGGGCGGACGTGATCCACGATTTCGAGGCCGGATTGGACCGCATCTTCTTCACCAACCCGCAGATCGACAGCCTCGCGGACCTCAGCCTGTCCACCGTGAACGCGGATGGGGGCGGCATCGCCAATGACACGCGCATCACCTACGATGGCAGTGCTACGATCACGGTGCTGAATGTCGACGAGGCAGGCGTGCAGAACGTCATACACTTATAGTGTCGCGAACCTGCTAAAGCGTGTTTGTTTGACTCTCTCAAGTCTGTTCCAAACAAACGCAACTCGTACAAAATTTCTCTACAAACAGAAAAGGCCCCGCCGAAGTGGGGCCTTTTCGTTAAAATCCAGGGTCGCCTTCAAAGCGCATTTCGCTCTCCATCAACCATTGCACGCTGTACTAACAAATCTCTATACCCAACGCTATACACATTTCGTTTAGAAAGTCTTGCATGACACCGACATATGCGATTCTGCTCGGCTCCATTCTAGCGACTGTGGGCTGGCTCTACTCCGCACGACGCGCCAGACTTTTGTCACGTAAACAGCACACAACAAGTTTGATTCTGCAGGCAAATTTCAATGCTCAGTTTCTAGCGGCGCGCGGAGCAATCGCACCACACATCAAAGCTGGAACATGCCCTCAGGAGGTCATCGATGGGGGAAATGAAGAGTTGAGGGCTCACTTCCGCCAGATCCTGAACCACTATGAGTTCGTAGCCGCCGGTCTCCGCAATGGGGACTTTGACGAAAAACTCCTGAAGGACAGCGAACGCGCAACGTATGTACAACTCTTCAGGTGTTGCCAGAATTACATATGGGCGATGCGGGATAGCCGGGACCGAATGACGTTGTACGAACACTTGGAATGGGTCCACCGCCGATGGACTGACGCACCGCCGAGGTTCGCTCAGCGACAGTGGGAGTTTGTCAAAGGTAGGCCAGTCTACGGCAAGACTGACCAAACCAAACCATAACTCAGGGCTCACCTCAACCCCGCACCCGCATCGGTTGACCGACTCACGCCGGGACCGTATACGCCGCGTGACGTGGCGATTTGTCGGGCCGGCTTGCGGGCCACGTAAAACATACCGCTAAAGAGGCGTGGTGCGGGATCCGCACCACACCCCGCGCTGGTCCAGTTTTGGAGAGACCGGCATGACCGATCATCAGACGAACAAGAACAACCTGCGTCCGCAGACGCGCGCGATCCATTCCGGCACGCGGCGCAGCGAGTACGGGGAGACCTCCGAGGCGCTCTACCTCACGCAGGGCTTCATTTATCCGGACGCCGAGACGGCAGCGGCCCGGTTTGCCGGTGAGACGCCCGAGGGCGAGGACGCCTTCATCTACGCCCGCTATGGCAACCCGACCGTCGCGATGTTCGAGGACCGGATCGCGGCGCTGGAAGGGGCCGAGGCCGCCTTCGCCACGGCCTCCGGCATGGCCGCCGTCCACGCAGCAATCATGTGTCAGTTGAAGGCCGGAGACCATGTAGTCGCGGCGCGCGCACTCTTCGGGTCATGCCTCTACATCGTCGAGACGCTCTGCCCCCGGTTCGGTGTGGACATCACGCTGGTGGACGGCACGGACCTCGACCAATGGCGCTCCGCCATGCGGCCCGAGACGAAGCTGGTGTTCTTCGAGACGCCCTCCAACCCGACGCTCGAGATCATCGATATCCACGCTGTGGCCGAGATCGCCCATGAGTGGGGCGCCCGGGTCGTCATTGACAACGTCTTCGCCACGCCGATGTTCCAACGCCCCCTGGAGCTGGGCGCGGATGTCGTGGTCTACTCGGCGACCAAGCATATCGACGGGCAGGGTCGTTGCCTCGGCGGGGTGGTGCTGGGGTCGGAGCGGTTCATCCGCGATGAGGTCGAGCCCTACGTCAAGCATACCGGCCCGGCCATGAGCCCGTTCAACGCCTGGGTCATGCTCAAGGGCATGGAGACCCTGGGTGTTCGTGTGAACGCGCAGACCGACTCGGCAGAGGGGATTGCGCGCTGGGCCTCGGGCCACGACAAGGTCACGCGGACGCTCTACCCCGGCCTGCCGAGCCATCCGCAGCACAATCTGGCCGCAGCACAGATGGAGCGCCCGGGCCAGATCATCGCGCTGGAAATCGCGGGGGGACAGGCAGGTGCCTTCCGGTTCCTGAACGGGCTGGGGCTCGTGGGGATCTCGAACAATCTCGGCGATGCCAAGTCGCTGGTGACCCATCCAACCACCACCACGCACCAGCGGCTGACGGAGGAGCAACGGATCGCGCTTGGCATCACGCCAGGGCTGGTGCGCCTTTCCGTCGGGCTGGAAGATCCGGCTGACCTGACAAACGACCTCGACAGGGCGCTGGCAGCGGTCTGAGACGAACGCGCCATCAAACGTCGGTGTTTGCGTTTGTCATTTGGCGCTTAGGCCATATGTAATGGTCCCACGGCTGCGGGCCCTGCCCGATGCAACAAGACGAGGTTCAACATGAACATGGTTCCCGCGCCTTTGATGGCGGCGAGCACGGTTGATGTGGATGCACCCAACCCGGCAGATGCGGAGGAGGCCCTGACCACCCTGCGCCGGTTCATGGCGTCCGACCCGTCGGCTGCGGCGGCGATGGGGCTGTCCGTGCTGGGCGCGGGCCCGGACGGGGCGTTGAGCCGTACGTATCCGGCGGATTTCCGCCCGGATGCCGCCTACAAGGCCACCATGCCCGACCTGCAGAACGGGCCCTCCAGCCTGATCAAGGGCGCCAAGGCCGAGATTCAGCACGTGGGCATCTCGAACTTCCGCCTGCCGCTGGAAATCCGCACTCGCGAGGGCAGGACGGTCACGCTGGAGACGTCGGTCACCGGTTCGGTGTCGCTGGAGGCCAGCAAGAAGGGCATCAACATGAGCCGGATCATGCGCTCGTTCTATGCCCATGCCGGCGAGCCCTTCGACTTCGACAAGATCGATGAGGTGCTCAAGAGCTATATCGAGGATCTCGAAAGCTTTGATGCGCGGATCCAGCTTCGCTTCCGCTACCCGATGAAGAAGGCGTCGCTGCGCAGTGGGCTGGAAGGCTACCAGTATTACGACGTCGCCTTCGAGATGCTGAAGGCGAACGGCGAGACCACTCGTGTGATCCACCTCGATTACGTCTATTCGTCCACCTGCCCGTGTTCGCTGGAGCTGTCGGAACACGCCCGCGTGACCCGCGGGCAGATCGCGACACCGCATTCGCAACGTTCAGTCGCGCGGGTGTCCGTGGCGCTGGAGGGCTCTAAGGCGCTCTGGATCGAGGATCTGATCGAGCACTGCATCGCCGCCATCCCGACGGAGACGCAGGTCATGGTGAAGCGCGAGGACGAGCAGGCCTTTGCCGAGCTAAATGGCGCGAACCCGATCTTCGTCGAGGACGCGGTGCGGCTGGTCTGTGAGCGTCTGGCGGGCGAGTCCCGTGTCGGCGACTTCCGCGTGGCGGCGAGCCACCAGGAATCGCTCCACAGCCATGATGCCGTGTCGATCCTGACCCAGGGCGAGACCTTCGCGCAGGCGAGCTTCGACCCGCGCCTCTTCGACACGCTGCACCACGTCGGCTGACGGAGGTCAGGCTTCAGGTAGATCGAGTGATCCACCCAGGCGTTTCACCTCATCCGCGATTTGCTGGTAAACTGTGTCCATCGGTAGAAAGAAATTCGAGGACGCTTTTGGGCCCTTGCGTCCCTCCATCACCTGTCTGCTGACAAATCCGGCCAGCTTCGAATCGGGGCGCACCTGAACCCATCCGCCACCGGCGGGATCATCGCGATATGGCAGATCCCGGGTTTCGTATTCTTCGGTGATGGCGCGTAGGAACTGCTCCGCCGTGTATAGGTCACCCTTGATCTTGGGACCGACATCCACCAATGCGCCCGCGCCAAGCTCCGCCAACCGTTTCCCAAACTCGAGTTGCAGTTGCAGTTCGTTCAGACTGTCCATACTGGCGCCGTAGGTTTTGTCGAAGATGTCGTAGGTGCCATCCTGGCGCCGCAGAAGTGCATGGTTGAGTATCCGGCGCTCAAACTTTACCTGATTGTATGTCTTGGTGAGGTTGCGGAAATAAGTCTCGATCTCCTTCTGACGCTTCGCATTCTGTGCTCCACGAGAGGCGCGGGCTTCGGAAGCCGCTTCCTCCCGGCGTTTGAAGGCGTCCCAGATCATGGCCACGCCACCGGCGATCATGGCGGTAACGGCGAACTTGAAGAGCTCGAACTGGGCGTCCGAGGTCGTCTTTCCTTCAACCCCCGGGCCTGGTGCAGGAAAGCCTGCAAACAGTAAGAGAGCCATGACCCCGCCACCCAGCAAAAGGGCTATCCCCGCTTGTCGCGCATCCATCATCACCTCCCGCACGTGTCCGCAGGGACGTGTCGTTCTGCCCCCGTGGAAGTATCTCAAGCGGGGGCAGGGATGTCATCAATCGTCTGCGTGATCAGGCGGCGAGGGCAGCGATCCCTGCATTGGCGCGCGCCATGGCAGCGTCCCCGTCAACCATCATCCGGTCGGCGGCGACGATCGTGACGTCATGGATACCGATGAAGCCGAGCACGTGGCGCGCGTACGGCACGGCAAAGTCGATGGCGCTGTCGGCCTCGGTCCCGCCGGACGCCACCGCTATCACGGCGCGCTTGCCCTCCAGCAGGCCGACCGGTCCGTTCTCGGTGTAGCGGAATGTCTCCCGCGCCCGGCAGACCAGATCCACCCAGGCCTTGAACGCGGCGGGCGGGCCGAAATTGTAGATCGGCAGGCCGATCACCACTGTGTCTGCCGCGCGGAGTTCCGCGACCAACGCGTCCGATGTGGCCAGCCGCGCCGCCTGCTCCGGCGAGCGGTCCGCCGCATCGGTGAAGTTGGCGTTGATCCAGTCCTGATCGATCAACTCGACTCCGTCCGCGAGATCCCGGACCGTGACCGTCTCCGGCGCCAGCCGGTCGATCACCCGGTCGGTCAGCGCGCGCGAGGTCGAGCCGTCATGGCGCATGGAGGCATCAATTCGAAGCACGTGGGTCATCTGACTTCCCCTGTTTGGTGGCTGATGTTGCCAGAGTTATTGTTGTGTTCGGCGAAACAAATCCCATCTTTGGGCAAAGGCCTTTTCCGGATTCGGCAAGAGGAGGTGGGGGATGGACCGGTTCGAGACATTGAGAGCCTTCGTGCAGGTGGTCGAAAGCGGCAGCCTGACCAAGGCAGGAGAGGCGTTGCAGGTCGCGACCTCTGCGATCAGCCGCCGGATCAAGGAACTGGAGGAACGCCTCGGCGCGCAGCTCCTGCAACGCACGACTAGGCAGATGCGCCTGACCGCGGCGGGCGAGACCTTCCATGCGCGGGCACTGCAGATACTACAGGCCATGGACGAGGCGGAGGCGGAGGCAGGCGACCAGTCCCGCGCACTCACCGGGGCCTTGCGCATCGCGGCGCCGCTCAGTTTCGGGCAGTCGCATCTCGCGCCGATGCTGCTCGACTTTTTGGCCGATCACCCGGGGATCCAGTTGGATATCGACTTCTCCGACCGCATGATCGACCTGGTGGCCGAGGGGCACGATCTGGCCATCCGGATCGGAAACCTGCGGGACAGTTCCCTGATTGCGCGCAAGCTGGCAGAGGTTCGGCTGGTCGTGGCCGCAGCACCCGCGTTCTGGGACCGCCATGGTCGGCCCGCGACGCCGGCGGATCTCGGCGCTTTGCCCGCGCTTTGCTACACGGGCAGCGAGCGCGTGGACACCTGGCCCTATATCGCGCCGGACGGCTCCCGCGGGGAGATCGAGACCACCGTCGCCATGCGCGCGACCAACGGTCATTTCCTGCGCGACGCCGCAATCCGTGGCGAGGGCGTCATCATGCAGCCAAGCTTCATTCTGCATGAGGCTGTCGAGGCAGGTACGCTGGAGCCGGTCTTCACCGACTATCACTGGCCGACCGTGACGATCTTTGTCGTCTACCCGCAGACGCGGCACCTGTCCGCACGGGCGCGGGCCCTGATGGAGTTTTTGCGTGGACGGATCGGTGCGCGCCCCGATTGGGAGGGATTTCTGGACTAAGCTGACCTCTCGAGCCGCCGGGTCACCGTTCCGCTCGTTGCACCATTGCGCACCCGGCGGGCTGCGGGCACCGCGCGTGTGGGACCGTCGCAGGCGCTCTACTGTGTCCCTGGGACCTTCTTGAAGCGTGTGCCGCCTGAGCTCTGACTACCGCCACGCAGGACCCGCACGCCGTCTGACGGTGCCCGTTTACCCAGTCTGGTGCCTGTGCTCGCTCCCTTGAAGACGGCTGTGCCGCCCGTAGCCTCGACAACCGGAGAAGGCTTCGGCGCACTGCCCTTTTCATACCAGTCGATGACAGCGGGGTACCAGCTTCGCGGGATGGTATGTCCACCCTTATGCACCAGCAGATCCACCGAGGCGCTGCGGTTGCAGTTCTCCCAGACAGTGCGCTCGTAGTCGAGAAACGGCGTCGTCTTGCCCTGACGTTCGCATCCGCCTGTCGAGGCCATGCGGCCAAGCGCGACCTCCAGCGGTTGGGCACGCGCGCCGCCCGAGCCCCAGGGCTTGTCGGACTGGTAGGGCACGATCTTGTCCGCCGTTCCATGCGTATGCATGAGCTTCACCGGCGCCCGGCAGCGATCCGGCATGGGGCCGAGATAGCCGCCTGCGACAGGCGCATAGGCTTTCGCCATATCCGGGTGATGGCAGGCGATCTCCCAGGTCAGGAACGCGCCGCGCGACATGCCGGTCATCAGCACATTGCGCCGGTCGATAACGAAGTTCTGCTCCGCATCGCGGAGGACCTCGGCGACGAAGGCGACCTCGTCACGCTCCTTCTTGCCGCGTTCATGACGGAGGAACCACCCGGAATCGAGCCCGTCCGCATAGCGCAGATCCAGCGCCGCCGGAACGATGACCGCATAACCGCGTGAGACGAACGCGTCCTCGAACGCACGCCGGTTGATGATCTGCCCGCTCTGCCCGGTGGACCCGTAGAGATACAAAACCGTGGGGTGCGGGCCGAGCCCGTCGGGCGTGCGTATCCGGTAGTGTCCGTTCTCCGTGGCACACAGGTCTTTGGCTACCCGTGCGCAATCCGCGCGCGCAGCGGAGGGGGCACCCAGCGCGAGGACGGCCAGAGCCAAGACCAACAGGAGTATCCGCATTTCCGCTCCGCACCTTGCTGCACACCAACGAGCATGGGGCCGAGACAACCGGACTTCTGTGGCCAAAGCGAGGCAAGCCGCCGGGTCACCGTTGTGCGTGGTGTGATGCTCCGTGCCCGGCGGGCAGATAGGCGGGGTGCGTGCGGAAACGTCCCCGGCGGAGAGCGGGTGCCAGTGGCTCACCGGTGGCACTGCGCCGCGCTCGGCACCTTGCAAGTGGCGCGACAGCAGACGCGGCGGCTCTATGACCTCTGATCGGAACGATCCCGGACAAACGACCCCGGTGCATCCTCCAGCACACCCAGCTTCGACCCGGGTTCCCTAGCGGCGAC
>JBCDID010000168.1:0-7723 GCA_038749355.1 Pseudomonadota bacterium
CTTCTCGGGTTCCTTGTAGTATTCCTGGAAAACGCCCGGGGAGCGGTACCAGACCTTCCCATCGTCATCGATGCGGATCTCGACGCCTGGCGAGGGCACGCCCACCGTGTCGTCGCGCACCTGGCCGTCGGGCTGCGCGGTAATGAACACCGAGGCCTCTGTCTGGCCGTAGAGCTGCTTCAGGTTGATCCCCAGCGAGCGGTAGAAGGCGAAGATCTCGGGCCCGATGGCCTCCCCCGCCGTGTAGCCCAACCGCACGCGGGAAAGCCCCAGAGAGTTCTTCAGCGGGCCGAAGACCAGCTTGTCGCCCATCCAGTATTTCATCTTGTCGCCGAAGGAGACTGATTTGCCATCCAGGATCTCGGCGCCTGTGCCCTTCGCGAACTCGATATACTTCTTGAAGGCACGGTTCATCCAGGGCGCGGCATCCTCCATGCGGATCATGACATCCGTCAGCAATTGCTCGAAGATCCGCGGCGGTGCGAAGAAATAGGTCGGCCCGATCTCCTTCAGGTCGTGCATCATGGTGTCCGGGCTCTCGGGACAGGACACGCAGAAGCCCGACACATAGGACTGGCCGATGGAGAAGATGAAATCGCCGACCCAGGCCATGGGCAGGTAGGCGAGCGTCTCGTCGGTTTCGTTCAGCCCGTCGAACTCGCAGGAGGACGCGGCGGCGTAGATCACATTGGTGTTCGTCAGCACAACGCCCTTCGGGTTGCCCGTGGTGCCGGAGGTGTAGAGCATGACGCAAGTGTCGTCGCCCTTGCCCGCCTCGATCCGCTTGTCGAGCTCTCCGCTGTGCTTCGAGGCGTTTGTCCGCCCCAGTTCCTGCACTTGCCCGAAGGAATGCAGGGTCGTGTGGTCGTATTTCCGAAGGCCCCGCGGGTCGCGATAGATCACGTGGCGCAGCTTGGGCAGGCGGTCGGCAACGGACAGGACCTTGTCCACCTGCTCCTGGTTCTCGGCGATGATGAAGGTCACCTCGGCATGTTCGAGGACGAAGACCATCTCCTCGGCCACCGAGTCCTGGTAGACGGGCACCGGGATCGCGCCGACGGCCTGGGCTGCCACCATGGACCAGTACAAGGGCGGGCGGTTGGTGCCGACAATGGCCATGCGCTCGCCCGGGGCGAGGCCCAGTTCCATCATGCCAAGCGCTAGTTCCCGGGTTTCTGTGGCCACCTCGGCCCAGGTCCAGGTCTTCCAGATCCCGTACATCTTCTCACGGCTCGCCGGCCGGTCCGCGAAACGCTGCGCATTGATATTCAGCAGCTTCGGAAAGCTGTCACGGCCCGGCTGGACCCACTTGTCGTCGGACACCCTGTTCTCCTCCCATGGCCTGTTCCGACCGCCCTCTCTGTCGGGGCGTTTGCTCTGGAAACTAGGCGCGCACGGATCCTCGTCCAATCCGTGGGTAGATAAGCCGGGAGGAGGCAAGGTGGTCAAGGCCGAATATGGGGCTTGGCGGCCCTGACACGTTTCACATGCCGGGAAAGTGAATTCAGGCGGTCACGGCGCGCGCCATGGCGCCCATCGTCGGGAACAGGAAATCAACCTCGGGGCGGTCCTCGACCACTGCGGTTGCCCCCCAGTTGCCGCCTTCGGCCAGCCCCTGTCTGTCGATCCAGGCGCAGGCGAGGCCGTGGGCCCGGGCCTGCACATGGTCGTGAAAGAGGCTTTGCGCCGTATGTAGGATGTCGCCTGCCTCCAACCCAAGATCCGCCTTCAGATGCGTCAGCATGTAGGCGAAATTGTCGGGGTTTGGCTTGTACGACCCCACGTCCTGCGCAGTGTAGATCGCGTCGAACTGAACGCCGAGCTTGCGGTTGGATGCTGCGAACCCGTCGCGGTTGACGTTGGACAATATCACCAGCTTGTAGTGCTTCTTCAGCACGCGCAGTGCATCGGCCGTGTCCGGGAAAGCGGGCCAGTGCGGCACCGAGTTCCCGAAGGCCCGGTTCATGTCGATATCGGTCTGCAGGTCGAACCGTTTGGCGAGCGCCTGGTGCACGTTGGACAGCACCTTGGGATAGAGCATGTCGGGGGTGTCGGCCTGCTGTTTGCTCTCGGTCTCGGCGAACGCGCGCAGTGCGGTCTCGCGGTCAATCTCGCAGTCGTTTGCAAGCCAGAGCGGCTGCAGCGCGTCCCAGATGCCGGATTCCCAATCGATCAGGGTGCCGTAGCAGTCGAAGGTCAGGACCTTGTAGTCGGTCAGGTTAGCCATGCTTTCCTCCCCAGAAAAACCTGCACGCGTCGAAACCCGCCCAGGAAAAAGCCCGCCCAAGAAAAAGCCCGCCCTCGTTGGGGCGGGCTCGTCTTCACGTTAGGCGAGAGGCGCTCAGGCCTCAATCGTCTTGTTCTCGTTCGCCGAGGAACGGATCGCGATGGTCCGGGGCTTCAATGCCTCGGGGATCTCGCGCACGAGATCAACGTGCAGAAGGCCGGTGGACAGGTCCGCGCCTGCCACGCGCACATGGTCGGCGAGTTGGAACCGGCGCTCGAACCCGCGCTCGGCAATGCCGCGGTGCAGGTAGACCGGCTTGTCGCCTTCCGCAGGGGTCTTCTTGGCGGTGACGGTCAGCTGGCCTTCCTTGACCTCGATATTGAGGTCGTCTTCGCCGAAACCGGCCACCGCGATCGAGATCCGGTAGGCGTCGTCGCCGGTCTTCTCGATATTGTAGGGCGGGTAGCTCGGCTGCGCGGTATCTGCAGCCAGAAGCTGGTCCATCAGGTTGGCCATCCGGTCGAAACCGACGGTGGAGCGATAAAGAGGGGAAAGGTCGAAAGTCCGCATGGGATCCTCCTTCAGAGCGATGCTTGCGATGTTGGCCCCCCATCTGGGCGGGCCGGGTGAATGTACCGGACCCGGTCTCGGCGTCCGACAGGAGGTAGGTGGGAAGGTCCCGCTGCGGTTTCAAGGGGGTCAATGGTGCATCATGGCGTGCAAGCACGCCGTTGGATGACACCCTACACGGCGCTCATGGCAGGAGTTCGCGCAGCATTTCGACCACATTGTCGGCCCGCACGGCGAACGCCCGTGGAACCCCGCCATCGCCCATGGCCGACAGGACCGCGACGACTTTCTGACCCCCGGCCGCCTCGAAGAATAACGGAGACCCCGAGGCCCCGAACGTCACCGGGCATTCCAGTTCCAGCACCTGGCCCACGATGGACTTGTAGGGGCAGTCGCCTTGCCGGGTCAGCGCATGCGCCCGGTCGCGCCTGTACGAGATGAGGGTCAACGGATCGCCGGGCAGCGGCGGGCGATCGATGCCGAAGGGCTCGGCAGAAGTCTCGCCCAAGGGGCTTGCCAGCCGGATCAGCGCCAGATCCGTTGCCAGATCATCCAAAGTGCGTGGCGGCTTTCCAGTCCATTCCGGATGGATCGCCAGGGCTGTAGCCTTTGAGTGCCCGGTGCTCGAACCCTTGTGCCAGCCCGCCACGAAATGGACGTTGCCTGTAGGAAAGGGCTGGCCTGTGCGCGGATGCGTCAGGCAATGCGCGGCCGTCAGCACCAGATCCGGGGCGATCAGCGTGCCCGTGCACATGGACCGGCGCTTGATGCCTGCCACGTTGACACGCCCCACCCCGCGCCAGGGTTGGGAGTCTGCCTTGTTCAGCAGCGTCGAGGGGTCGACATCCGCGGCGTTCGCCGGCCCCACCCAGGCCAGCAATCCCGCAACGGCCAGCGCCAGCGCGCTACTCGGCAGCCACCTGATGGGTTTCCAGATCACGCAACGCCTCCGGTCTCGGCCCGCCTGTCGCCCAGTCCAGGAGCTCGGCGGTATGCACCACGGGGATACCCGTACCCGATCCGATCTGCATCATACAGCCGATATTGCCCGCCGAGATCACATCCGGGTTCTTGGCCTCCAAAGTCGCGACCTTGCGTGCCTTCAGCTCGTTTGCGATCTCGGGCTGCAGCAGGTTGTAGCTCCCTGCCGAGCCACAGCAGAGATGCGGGTTCTTGGGCTCGACAATCCGGAAGCCTGCCTGTTTCAGCAGTTTCTTGGGCGCAGTCGTGACCTTCTGCCCATGCTGCAGCGAGCAGGCCGCGTGATAGCCGACCGTCAGACCCGGTGCAGCGGGGTTCTCCAACCCGTGGCCTTCCATGAACTCGGTGACATCCCGGGCGAGCTCCGACACGGTTGCCGCGTCCTCCGCTAATGCCTCGGTGCGGAACATATGGCCGTAATCTTTCACCGTCGTCCCGCAGCCTGACGTGTTGATGATGATCGCGTCCAGCGGATCCTTGCGGTGCTCGGCCATCCAGGCATTGATGTTCGCGGCGGCGGAGGCGTGGGAGAGGTCCTCCTTCCCCATATGATGCGTGAGCGCCCCGCAACAGCCGATCCCGTTCGCGATCACGACATCGCAGCCATGCCGCGTCAGCAGCCGGATTGTCGCCGCGTTGATGTCGTTGTTGAGTGCGCGCTGCGCGCAGCCGGTCATCAGCGCGACACGGGCGCGGCGAGATCCTTCGGCGGGGTGCACCTGCGGGTCGTCATGGCGCGCGGGCGGCGCGATCCTGGGCGGGACGATGTCCAGCATCGCCCCCAGCTTGCCGGGGATCAGCCGGCGGAAGGGTTTGCCGAGTTTCGCCCCGGCCAGCGCCAGCCGGAAGCGCCCAGGATAGGGCAGGATCTGCGTCAGCAGCCAGCGCAGTGCCCGGTCATGCCAGGGCCGGGTATAGGTCTTCTCGATATGCGCGCGAGCATGATCGACCAGATGCATGTAGTGCACGCCCGAGGGGCAGGTGGTCATGCAGGCCAGGCACGAGAGGCAGCGGTCGATGTGCTTGACAGTCTTCTCATCGGCGGGCCGGTCATTCTCCAGCATATCCTTGATCAGGTAGATGCGGCCGCGCGGGCTGTCCAACTCATCCCCCAGTACCTGATAGGTCGGGCAGGTCGCCGTACAGAATCCGCAATGTACGCAGGATCGCAGGATCTGGTTCGAACGCTGAATGCCCGGGTTAAGCAGTTGCTCTTCGCTAAAGCACGTTTGCATCAGCCCATCCTTCCAGGGTTCAGAATGCCGTGGGGGTCGAATTTCGAGCGGAGCCCTTCGGAGTTGCGGGCCAGCGGCGCGGGCTCCGGCTGGAACACATCGACCGCGGCGCGTGTGGCGGCGGAGGCGCGCATTAGGGTCGCGTGACCGCCGCGAGCCGCGGTTTCAGAACGGATCAACGTTGCCCCGGCGTCGTTCGCTTCGGGCACCCGCAGCCAGACCAACCCGCCGCCCCAGTCATAGATGACGCCTTGCACATCGATCCGGCTGCGCAGACCGGCCTCGATCTCCGGCCCATCGGACGGTTTTACCGAGATGCGCCAGACGGCGCCTTCGCTGCCGGCGAAGGGCTGCACGTCGCGGATTTGCGTCCAGGTCTCGTCTACCGATTCCGGATCGGTGTCGATCAAGGGGGTCCCGTGGCGGGCGAGGTGTTTCATCAGCTCGTCCGTGCGGTACGCAACCGACCCTTCCAGACCTTCGAGCCGGACAAGAGTGGTCTTGTCGTCGGGCAGATGGGCGGCTCCGGCGACATCGAAGGGTGAGCCGAGCGCGTCCGACATCAGCCGAACCGCATCAGATTCCGAGAACCCATCGAAGCGCAGCGTGGCGGAGGCCTTCGGCGAGGGCAGCACCTTGAAGGCGATCTCGGTCAGCACCCCGAGCGTGCCGTACTGTCCGGCCATGGGCTTCACCAAGTCGAACCCGGTGACGTTCTTCATAACCCGGCCGCCGTTCTTGACGACCTGTCCCTGCCCGTCGACGAAACGGACGCCCAGCATGAAGTCGCGGCACGCGCCCTTCTGGATACGGCGGGGGCCGGAAGCCGCCACGGCAACAGCACCTCCGATGGTCGGCGTGCCCTCGGTGCCTAGGAGCGCCCGGTGATCGGGGGGCTCGAAGGCCAGCATCTGGCCCTCGGCGGCGAGCGCCTCCTCGACCTCGGCCATCGGTGTGCCAGCCTTGACCACCAGCGTAAGTGCACCGGGCTCGTAGATGGAGATGCCGGAGAGCGCGGCGGTCGACAGCGTCTTCTCGGCCTGCACGGGGCGGCCCAGCGTGGATCGCGTCCCGCCGCCGCGAACCTCCAGCGGCATGCGCGCGGAGGCGGCATGTGCGACGGCATCGGCCAGTTCGGCCTCGTCTGAGGGGGTCAGAATGTCGGACATGGTCTACTCGGCGGCGATCTTGGCTGCCGCGCGGCGGGCTTCGGACACCGAAAGTGGGAACACCTTGGCCGGGTTGAAGAGCCATTGCGGGTCAAACACGTCCTTCACGTCCATCTGCGCCGAGAGATCCTGCGGCGCGTACTGATCCTCCATCAGGTCGCGCTTCTCGACGCCGACGCCGTGCTCGCCCGAAAGACAGCCACCCACCTCGACGCAGACGCGCAGGATGTCGGCCCCGGCCTGTTCGGCCAGTTCCAGGTCGCCCTCCTTGTTGGCGTCGAAGATGATCAGCGGGTGCATGTTGCCGTCGCCCGCGTGGAAGACGTTGCCGATGGGCAGACCGTATTTCTCCGAGATCTCGGTGGTGCGGCGCAGAACCTCGGGCAGTTTCGAGACCGGGACCGTGCCGTCGAGGCACATGTAGTCGCCCAGTTGCCCCATGGCCCCGAAGGCCGACTTACGACCCAGCCAGATGGCGGTGGATTCGGCGGCGGTCTCGGCCTGGCGCAGGCAGGTTGGGTTGTGGGTCTCGGCAATGGCCGTGACGGTTTCCAGTTGCTCAGCGATCTCCGCCTCGGAGCCTTCTACCTCGACGATCAGCAGCGCCTCGACGTCCAGCGGATAGCCCGCATTGGCGTGGTTCTCGGCCGCGTGGATCACCGTGCGGTCCATGAACTCGATGGCCACGGGGATGACGCCCGAGCGGATGATGTCCGCGACGCATTCGCCCGCGACCTCGGTCGAACCGAACCCCATCAGCACGGGGCGCGCGCCTTCCGGGGCGGCGAGGACGCGCAAGGTCGCCTCGGTAACCATTCCCAACTGGCCTTCCGACCCGCAGATGAGCCCGAGGATGTCGTAGCCCGCCGCGTCCAGGTGCGCCCCGCCGATCTCGACGATCTCGCCTTCCGAGGTCACGAACTTCACGCCCATCAGGTTGTTGGTGGTCACGCCGTATTTCAGGCAATGCGCGCCGCCCGAGTTCATGGCGATGTTGCCCGCGATGGCGCAGGCGAGTTGGGAGGACGGGTCAGGTGCGTAGAAGAACCCATCGTCCTGCACAGCGCCCGTGACGGAGAGGTTGGTCATGCCGGTCTGCACGCAGATGAAACGGTTATCGAGGTCGACTTCCAGCACGTCGTTCAAGCGCGCGACCCCCAGCAGCACCGAGTCCGCCGTAGGCAGTGAGCCGCCCGCCAGCGAGGTCCCTGCCCCGCGTGGTACGATAGGAACCCCAAGGTCGGCACAGATGCGCACGGCGGCGGCGACTTCTTCAGTGGTGCGCGGCAGGGCTACTGCAAGCGGCGGACAACGATAGGCCGTCAGCGCATCGCATTCATAGGCCTTGAGTTCGGCATCCGCCGAGATAACTCCGTCAGGACCGAGGGCTTCTTCCAGCCGCTGGGCGACGAGATCCTTGAGCGCAAGGACCCTGCCATCTGGCTCTGGCATTTGCATGAGCATTTTCTCCAAATTGGTAAGTTAAATTTACCAATTTGGACGAAAAGTGCAATCAGAAAATCTGAGGGGTCAGAAACTGA
>JBCDID010000169.1:0-7700 GCA_038749355.1 Pseudomonadota bacterium
AGCCGGCATCTGCGGTGGTGGCGTTACAGATAGAAGTGCGTCGGCTTTCACCGTGCCAGAGACGTCAGTCGGTGAATAGAAGCCCGGGTGGATGCCGCCTGATGCTAGCCAGTATCTGAGTTCGTAGTTGTGCGTCGAAACCGGGAAGACCATGCCCATGTTGAACGGGATGCCCTGCGCCTGATAGCTCTCCACAACCGGCTTGAGCGCCGAGGCCGAGATTGGATGGATCGGCTTACCCTCGGCGTCGTGCTCGATGTGCTCCTTCATCTGCGCCCAGATCTCGTTCGAGACCGTGATGCCATTGCCGTTGAGGTCCATGGAGAACGGCGTGATCACGTGCGCCTTGGTGCCGAAGCCGATCGTGGCGGCGAGCGGCTGACCGGCCAGCATGTGGGCGCCGTCCAGTTCGCCGTCGATCACACGGTCGAGCAGCACCTTCCAGTTGGCCTGCGGCTCAAGGGTCACGAAGAGACCCTCGTCTTCAAAATAGCCTTTCTCATAGGCGATCGCCAAAGGCGCCATATCGGTCAGCTTGATGAAGCCGAACTTCAGCTCGTCCTTTTCGACGTCCAGCAGTTCCGCATGTGCTGGGATTGCGAATGCAGCCAAGGCGGCGGCTGCAAACCGGGTGAGTACCTTCATGCTTTTCTCCATGTCGGTGCCGTCCGGCGACGGCAAACGCAGAAAAGGCCGCACGATCCGGGCGCGAATGCGCACGTGATCGAGCAGCCTTGCTCAAGACCCACAACTGTGAGGGTGGTTTGGTCGCCGGACGCCTTTGCCCGGTTCACCGCTAGGGTATGTTTGTGCGGTGCAATATCAAGCGTAAAGTTCCGTCTGCCGGAAATTTAATGCTAAAGCACTGGAAACACGTGTGAATTTCAGGCTGTGGACGGGTCGAAGATCGCACCGTCAAAGAATCGATCAGGACCGAGGAACATCTCACCCTTGGACGACGCAACCTCGGTACGAACGGACAGGGCGCCTTCGACCTTTTCGGAGGCCCCGGGGACATCGGCGCCGATGCTTTGCAATGCCGTGCGATAGAGATCGGCGCGGTAGCACGCGCGTGCCGCGGCTTTGGCTGCTTCGCGCTCCACTCCGGCACGTGCCGACCAGCGCCGGGCCATCCAGACGGCCTGACTGCGCCAGGGGAATGTCGCGGCGCAGTCGAAGAATTCGAGGAATCGGGGCACTCGGACAGGCCGGGCATCCTTCGCGAGGATAAGGTGGCCCGACAGCGCCCTGTCGATGATCTCGGCGGGTCGGTCGAGGTATTCAGGGCGGGCCAGCAGGTCCGAAACGGTCAATCGGTTGTCGGCCTCCCCCAGCCAACGGGCGGCGCGCCAGACGGCGCGTATGAGGCGCATCGCGCAGCCGGTATGTGTACGGGTCCAATCGTGGCGCACTGCCAGGACTTTCTCCGGTGCGAACTGCCAGATAGCGGCACCGGGCAACACAATCTCTGCTGCGCCCAGATCAACTGCAACACTGCCCCAGGGTTCACCGACACAAAAGGCGTCTATTTCTCCTGCCGCAATCGCCTCCGCCATGCGGGGTGGCGGCACGGTACGCACATCCAGATCCCTCGGGGCCTCAAGCCCCAACGCCGATAGCCAGTAGTAGAGGAGCTCCGCATGCATCGAGAACGGAAACGGCACCCCGATGCGCAATGGGCCGCCGGCGGCGCTGATCAACGCCCGGCCAACGGCGGTCGCCTGATCAACCGAGCGGTCGACACCCGCAGCCTGCATTCGCGCGGCCAAAGCGGGATCAACACCAACCACATCGCCATTCACCGACAGAACCGACAGGGCATCGATTCGCGCTGCGGCGCCTCCCAGGCCCATCGACATCGCAACCGGCAGCACGGACAGCATATGAGCCGCGTGCAAGTCGCCGAAGACCAGTTTGTCCCTGATTGCCGACCAGGACGGTTGCTTCTGGAGCTCAAGGTCGATGCCTTCCTCGGCGGCGAAACCCAACTCGCGTGCCACGACCAATGGGGCGCAGTCGACCAGGGGCACGAAACCGCAGGCGATCCGATCGAGGTTCATCCCAACAGATCCGAAGCAGTGACCAGCGCCTGGGCGACATCTGCCACCTTGCGGCTCTGGTCCATCGCGGTCTTGCGAAGCAGGGCGTACGCTTCGTCCTCGCTGAGCCCACGGGCTTTCATCAACAGGCCTTTCGCCCGGTCGATCACCTTGCGTTCGGCCAATGCCGCTTTGGTGGTCTCCAACTCGATCCGCATCCGGGCAAAGAGCTGAAACCTGGCGATCGCGGCATCCAGAACCGGCTTGATCCGTTCCTTCCGCAGCCCATCCACGACATAGGCACTGACGCCCGCATCAATGGCGGCGCGTGTCATCTGGCTGTCGCTCTGGTCGACAAACATAGCGACAGCACGCTCTTTCGGCCCTGACGCCAGCGCCAGTTCCTCCAGAATGTCCCGGTTCGGGTTGGCGACGTCGATCAGAACCACATCCGGAGACATCTCGGACAGCCGCCGCGCGAGACCGGAGGAGTCGCCGATCACATCGACCTCAAACGTCCCAGTCTCGCGCAGACCATCGACGATCATCAGCGCCCGGTCACGGTCAGCCTCGACGACGGAAACTTTCAGGGGTTGCTCACTCATATCTTAATGTTGCAATGCAATATTGCGCTGCACAAGAGGCAAGACGACCCGCATCAGCTCAATTCCAACACATGGTAGCGTCTTTTGAGCCTCGTAGTTGCCGTGACGGATCCCATCCGCCTTGGGCATTCGCGGTTCGGCCGATCTGCCTTGTGTCCGTCGCTTGGCCACGCCTATCCTGAGGGATGGCCCCCGACCGACCGTTCATCGGCATTCTTCTAATGCTCGCCTTCTGCGTGCTGGCCCCTCTGGGCGACAGTTTCGCCAAGCTGCTCGGGGAGAGCATGGCACTGGGTATCCTGCTGCTGATCCGCTTCGGGGTGCAGGCGTTGATCCTTGGGCCGGTCGTGCTGTGGCGGCGCGGCGGACTGGGCCTTCCGCCCGCACTGATGCGTTGGACGCTCCTGCGCACGGCGCTCCACATCGTCGGCATTGGTCTGATGTTCACCGCGCTCCGTTTCCTCCCCCTGGCGGACGCCCTGGCAATTGCCTTCGTCATGCCGTTCATCATGCTTCTTCTTGGTCATTTCTGCATGGGCGAGGTTGTAGGCCCGCACCGCATCAGTGCCTGTGCGGTCGGGTTCGTGGGTACCCTGATGGTCATCCAGCCAAACTTCGTCGAGGTTGGCTACCCGGCACTGCTGCCTCTTGGCGTGGCCGTGGTCTTCGCGCTGTTCATGATGGTCACTCGAAAGATCGCGCGCGATATCGACCCGGTCCGATTGCAGGCAATCAGCGGCGTGCAGGCCTGTCTGATGCTGTTCCCGGTGATCCTGATCTGGCCGTCGACAAGCGACGGGTTTCTCCTCGAGATGCCGATGGGCACCTGGTCGCTGTTGCTGGGGGTTGGTCTGATCGGGACGGTCGCACACCTTTTCATGACTTGGAGCCTCCGGTTCGCACCGGCATCCACGCTCGCACCGATGCAGTACCTCGAAATCCCGTTCGGGACCGCGATTGGCTGGTTGATCTTCTCAGATCTGCCGAACGGGCTCGCGGCAGCGGGGATCTGCGTGACGGTTCTGGCTGGTCTCTACATCATCGTACGCGAGCGGCGATTGTCCATGCCCGCGAAGACAAGCAGCATCGCGTAGGGGCCGGGTGGTGGCATGACGATCGACAACTCCCACACATCGACCCTGCGCCGCAGCGAAGTTGCCCCTGCGATCCTGTGCATGCTGGGCGGGACGGCGGTTCTGGTCATGAACGATGCCCTGGTGAAGGCTCTGGCCGAGACCTATCCGACAGGCCAGTTGCTGTTCATGCGCGGGCTGTTGGTTTGGCCGTGGATCCTGCTGTTCGCCATGCGGGCAGGTGGACTGGGCAGCCTCCGGATCCGGAACATGCACGGGCATGCGCTCAGGGGATTGTGCGTCATCGGCAGCTCGTTCCTCTTCGTCAACGGGCTGAGGCACCTCACACTAACCGACGCGATTGCCGTCGCCTTCACAGGGCCATTGTTCATCACCGCGATGGCCCCCCTTGTCCTGGGCGAGAAGGTTGGCTGGCGACGCTGGCTTGCCGTCAGCATCGGATTTGCAGGCGTCCTGATCATGCTAAGACCCGGCGGAGACACCCTGCAATGGGCGGTCCTCTTCCCGCTGGGGGCGGCGATCTGTGGCGGGCTGCGCGACCTGATCACCCGCAAGATCTCTGATACCGAGACCACAGTCGCCGTGCTCGCGGTCACGACCACTGTGGTTCTGCTGGCAGGGCTGGCTACGGCACCTTTCACCTCCTGGATCGCCTTGCGCTCGGAAGACCTCGGCATGTTCGTGGCCAGCGGCGTTCTGATCGCCATCGCGCACACGCTGATGATCGAGGCGTTCCGCCGGGGTGAGGCCGCGCTGGTCGCGCCCTTCAAATACTCCTCGCTCTTATGGGGCACCTTGATCGGTTATCTCATGTTCGGTGACCTACCAGACGGCTGGACCATTGTCGGCGCGCTGGTCATCGTGCTCGCCGGGCTCTACGTGTTCCGTCGAGAAGCTGAGATCCGTCGGCAAGCGCCGCAGGAGCCGGGTTGATTGCAAATACCGCTCCGGACAACTTGTCGGGAACGCGCAACGGGAGGGTGCTGGATTGACTGAAGAATGGAAGTACCCCGATGCCATCGTCAGCGGCGCCTGGCTGGAGGCCAATCTGGGCGATCCCAGCCTGCGCATCTACGACTGCACAACCTACCTCAGGTATGAGGAAGGCACCGGCAGACCCTACCGCGTCGAGAGCGGGCGCGCGGATTGGGAGGCGGGGCATATCCCCGGCTCCGCTTATCTCGACCTTCAGGCGGACTTCTCGGACGACGCAGCGCCGACGCGTTTTATGCGGCTGTCTCCAGAGGCCACTGCGTCGGCATTTGCGCGGCTCGGCGTCGGGCTGGAGACCCGCGTGATCCTCTACGCCCGCAAGAGTCCGGTTTGGGCGGCACGTTTCTGGTGGATGCTTCGCTGGATCGGCTTCGACAATGCGGCCGTGCTGGATGGCGGCATGGACGCGTGGGAGGCCGGCGGACGCCCCGTGACGACGGAGGACAGTAGCTATCCGCCCGGCAGCCTGACTGCCGCGCCACGCCCGGGCCTGTTTGTCGGCAAGGACGAGATGCTGGCCGCCATCGGCGATGGCGCTGTTTGCTCCCTGAACGCTCTGACCGACGATCTCCATTCCGGCGCGAACCCACGCTATGGCCGACCGGGTCGGATACCGGGGTCGGCGAACTTGCCTGCGGCCTCGCTGTTTGATCCGGAATGCAAGACCTTGCTGTCACCACAGCATGTTGCTGCCGCGCTCTATGCGGCGGGGGCGAAGCGTGAAAAGCGAATCCTGAACTACTGCGGCGGTGGGATCGCGGCGACCCTCGATGCCTTCCTGCAGCACCAATTGGGCTACGAGGATATCGCGGTCTACGATGCCTCCATGTCGGAATGGGCCAAGGATGAGAGCCTGCCGATCGAAACGGACCCTGACCTGTGAGGACGTCGACATGACCGCCACCAAACCCCTCTGGCAGTGGAGTGCCACCGAGACTGCCGAGGCAACCCGGTCAGGCGATGTCACCGCGCTGGAGGTCTGTGAGGCTGCACTTGCCCGGATGGACGCGATCAATCCGGCACTCAACGCCGTCGTCGAGAACCTCGCGGACGAAGCGCGGACCGAAGCCGCGGGGCTGGACGCAAGCGATGCGCCGAAGGGGCCGCTTCACGGCGTGCCTGTGACGATCAAGATCAATGTCGACCAGACGGGTCATGCGACGAGCAACGGTGTGCCGGCGCTCAAGGATTTGATCGCGCCGGATGATGCGCCGCTTGTCCGCAACCTCAAGGCAGCGGGTGCGGTGGTGGTCGGGCGGACGAATACGCCTGAGTTCTCGTTCCGCGCCGATACCGACAACCCGCTGCATGGGCGCACCTACAACCCGTGGGGTCGGCATCTCTCGGCTGGTGGATCGTCGGGGGGAGCCGGATCGGCTGTGATGGCAGGGATCGGCGCGCTGGCGCATGGCAACGACATCGGTGGCTCGCTCCGTTTCCCGGCATCAGCCAACGGCGCGGTCACAGTGAAACCCGGCCTCGGGCGCGTGCCCGCATGGAACCCGAGCCAGTCAGCTGAACGAGGGCTTCTCGCCCAGTCCATGTCGGTGCAAGGACTGATCACCCGCAACGCCGCCGACCTGCATCTGGCGATGCCCGCCATGATTGTGCCGGATCCGAGGGATCCCTTCCATGTGCCGTTGCCATGGCGGGGCGAGCCGTTGGATCAGCCTCTCCGCGTCGCCGTGGCGCGCGACGACTTCGGCTTTGGCCTGCATCCGGACGTGAAGGCGGCCATTGATGCCGCCGCGTCTGCCCTGTCGAACGCGGGCTATGAAGTGGAAGACGCCGAGCCCCCGCTTGCCCGCGAAGCCGGGGAGGCCGGATACCGAGCTCTCATGGGTGAGGTGAAGGAGCTGATGGGGCCCGACATCGCCAAGCATGGTTCCGAGACCTTGAACGCGATCTTCGGGGAGTACTATCGTCAGTTCCCGCCGTACGAGGGCACGGAGCTGCTGCGAATGCTGGCGCAACGGTCGCACTACGCGCGGCAATGGTCCCTGTTTCTCGACCGGTACCCGCTGGTCCTGACGCCCTTCCTGTTACAACCCTTCTTCACGGCCGGGCGCGATGCGGAAGGCGCAGATGGCGTCCGCGACGCATTGGGAGGGGCGCTTTGGTCTTTTGTGATGAACTTCACCGGGCTCCCCGCTGGCAACCTGCCGACCCACATTGCGGACCTGCCGACCGGCCCTCAGCCCATCGGTGTGCAGGTCGTCGGGCGCAGGTGGCGCGAGGATCTCATTGTCGATGCAATGCAGGCGATTGAGGCCGAGATCCCTCCTGTGTGTACGAAACTCTGGCAACACATGCGTTGATGTCCGATGCATCCGGCCGGCGTTGCACGGCCTCCGACGGCGCACTGGACAGAGCTCTAAGTAGGGTGAGAAGATCCCCTCAAATTCACGGGGAGGTAGATCAATGTCGAAGATGGATCATGTGTTGGCAACCGCTGTCGGGAACGGAGACGTCCCGTTTGCGGTTGGAATGGTCGCAAACTCGGATGGCATCACCTATTCCGGCGCCGCCGGGGACGCAGCGGCCGGTCGCGCGGCGGGCGAAGATACCGCGTTCCGCATCTTCTCGATGACGAAGGCCATCGGATCGCTTGCCGCGATGATCCTGATCGACCGCGGCAAGCTTTCGATGGACACGCCGGTGGGTGACATTCTGCCCGATTGGAACGACCTACAGGTTCTCGATGGCTGGTCCGGCGACACGCCCAACCTGCGGCCTCAGAGGACCACCGCCACTGTGCGTCATCTCGCGACCCATACCAGCGGTATGGAGTACGAGTTCTGGAACGCCGACATGGCGAAATACCTGGAAGTGACGAAGGCCGCGCCGATCCTATCGGGGACGAAGCCGGGGTTGAACTATCCCCTGATGACAGATCCGGGGACCCGCTGGGGCTATGGCCCGAGCATCGACTGGCTGGGCCAGATAGTGGAAGCCGTTGACGGGCGGCG
>JBCDID010000170.1:0-7673 GCA_038749355.1 Pseudomonadota bacterium
CTCATGCTGGGGGTCTCCATCGCTTTCGTGACAATCGCCTACTTTGTGGGCAGGATCGGAACAAACAACGACAGGAGCGTATCATGAACACTGTAACCAAGCTGGGCGCGATGGCGCTCGCCATGGGACTGATGGCGGGGACGGCGACAACCGCAAAGGCCGAGGGCAAGCTCTCGATCTATCACTGGTTCGAATACATCCCGCAGGAGCTGCTGGACAAGTTCTCGGCCGAGACCGGGATCGAAGTGACCATGGACACCTACGATTCGAACGAGTCCATGCTGGCGAGCCTGAAGGGCGGCACGCTCGGCTCCTATGACGTGGCCGTGCCCGGCGACTACATGGTCGAGATCATGCGCAATGAGGGCATGCTGGACACGATCGCGGATGGGGAACTGACCAACAAGGGCAACATCGAGGACCAATGGTTGGATGTCGACTTCGACCCGGGCCGCAAGCACTCGATCCCCTACCAGTGGGGCTCCACCAGCTTCATGGTGAACCGGGATGCGTTCTCGGGCGACATTAACGACACCAACATCGTGTTCAACCCGCCTGCTGAATTGGCTGGCAAGATCAACGTGCTGGACAGCCAGGGCGAGTTGCTGGCGCTCGCGTCCATTCACCTCGGCATCCCGCAATGTTCCACGGACCGCGAGCAGTTGAAGCTGTTGTCCGAGACCGTGAATGCGGCGAAAGCGGGCTGGGCCTCGTTCAACTCGGACGGTGCGAAGGACGTGCTGGTCTCGGGCGATGCGCAGGTCGGCATGATCTGGAACGGGTTCGGCGCGAAGGCGCGGAACGAGGGTGCGAATGTGGAGTACGCCTATCCCAAGCAAGGCTACATCGTCTGGATGGACAACGTGGTCTTGCTGAAGGACGCGCCGAACCGCGACAGCGCGATCAAGTTCATGGACTTCCTGCTGAAGCCCGAGAACATCGCCGAGGTGTCTAACTTCGCGCAGTATACGGCGGGTGTGAAGGGCGTGACGCCGCTGCTGACGGATGAGTTGAAGACTTCGCCGGAGCAGAACCCACCGGCCTCGGCCCCCGCAGGCACCTTCGTGAAGGTCTGCGCACCGGAGGTTCAGGCGCTTTATGACGCGATCTGGACGCGGCTGAAGAAGTAGTTTGTCCCTACGGGACCAAACCGGGGGCTCTGCCCCCCGTGGCGTTGTCGGGAGAGGCGGTATCGTTTGTTCGCTGCCTCTCGCTGCGCTCGAACGCGAAAAACGATGCGTGCCGGGTATCAGTTTCCCGAAACGCCAGATCCCGAGGTATTTTTCGCAAGATGAAGTTGGGTGAGTTTGGTCTTCGCGGAACACGGACGCCGGAACGATCCGGTTACAAAGGAGCAAAACCATGGACGGCCAGGGAACTCTGACAGGACTGCACCCGCTCTCGCCTCTGACGGGCGACGAGATCGAGACCGCCTCCGCGTTGGTGAGTGAGACGTTGGCAGGCCACGAGCGCCTGCGTTTCGAGACCATCGAGTTGGCTGAACCCGAGAAGGGATCGGTAAGGTCCTATCAGCTCGGCGACCCCATCGAGCGGCGCGTATGGGTCAATGCCTACTCCAAGGACCGCCCCGGGGTCGTGCGGTCTCTGGTCTCCGTTACCGAGAAGACGGTCGTCGACAGCCAGTACCTAGCGGGCGTCACCCCGATGATCGCGCCCGAGGAGTTCATGGAGGTCGAGATCGCCGTCAAGGCCGACCCGCGCTTCCAGGCAGCTATCGAACGGCGCGGGCTGGATCTGGAGTTTGTGACCGTCGACCCCTGGTCCGGCGGGAACTTCGGGATCGCCGAGGAGGAAGGCCGCCGCGTCTCCTACACCCATTCCTGGATCCGCAACTCGGAGCTCGACAATCAGTACGCCCACCCGATCGAGGGGTTGAACGCCACCGTCGACATCGACACCGGCGAGGTGATTGCCGTGCGCGATGTGGGCGAGGTGCCCGTCCCGCGCGGAGACGGGAACTTCGACCGGGAGTTCCAGACCGAGGTGCGCCAGGACCTCCGCCCCATCAACGTGATCCAGCCCGAGGGCGTCAGCTTCCGCATGGACGGGAACCTGCTGACCTGGGCGGATTGGGAGCTGCGCATCGGCTTCAACGCCCGCGAAGGCATGACCCTGCACGACATACGCTTCAAGGGGCGGCCCGTAATGTACCGCGCCTCCATCGCAGAGATGATGGTGCCCTACGGGGCCCCCGACGAGGCGCATGCCCGCAAGAACGTGTTCGACATCGGCGAGTACGGGATCGGGCGGGTGGTGAACTCGCTGGAATTGGGCTGCGATTGTCTGGGCGCGATCCAGTATCTTGACGGGGTGCTCTCGGATGTCGAGGGCAAGGCTGCCACCATCAAGAACGCCATCTGCCTGCATGAAGAGGACATGGGCGTTCTCTGGAAGCACTTCGATTTCCGCACCGAGCGTATGGAAACGCGCCGCGCCCGGCGTATGGTGATCTCGACGATCGCAACCGTGGGGAACTACGAGTACGGCTATTACTGGTACCTGCATCTCGACGGCGAGATCGAATTCGAGATGAAGGCCACAGGCATCATCAACACCATCGGCTGCGTGCCGGGTCAGGCGGGGCCTTACGGGACCGAGGTCGCGCCCGGGGTCTGCGGGCAGATCCACCAGCATACCTTCTGCGCACGGCTGGACATGGCCGTGGACGGGGACGAAAACTCGGTGGTCGAGTGCAACACCAAGTCCGATCCGGTGGGGCCGGAGAACCCCTGGGGCAATGCCTATCGCCAATATGAGACCGTGCTGGGCACCGAGAAGGATGCGGCGCGCAAGGCGGACCTCTCGACCCACCGCTACTGGAAGTTCATCTCGAAGGACCGGACCAACCATGTGGGCGGCAAGACGGCCTACAAGCTGATGCCGACCTCGACGGTGACCCCGTTCATCCGGCCCGAGGGTCCGTCCGGCAAGCGGGCGGGGTACACCTATCAGGACCTGTGGGTGACTGCCTTCGACGCGGCGGAGCGCTTCCCGGCAGGCGAGTTCGTGAACCAGGGCGACGGCTCGGACGGGTTCCCGCACTTCATCGCGGACGACAAGCCGATCGTGGACGCGGATATCGTCGCCTGGCACGTGTTCGGCCTGCACCACATGCCGCGGCCAGAGGACTATCCGGTGCAGCCATGCATCTCCTGCGGTTTCAAGCTGATGCCGGTGGGATTCCTGGACGATTCCGGCTGCCGGGACCTGCCATGGGAGAAGAACGCTGCCAGCTGCAACGCCCACGCGGCCGAGTAGGCGCATTGGTGGGGTGGGTTTCAAACCCACCCTACGGCAGGCTCAGGCGGTGTCTGCCACACACATCTCGGCTTCATCCGAGTAGATCTCGCCTTCCTTGCAATCCTCGTCGCACGCACAGGCGAGTGCGGGGACGCTGGCAAGCGCCAGGAACGCGACAAGGGTCAGCTTGAGCTTGGTCATCTGGTTCTCCGGTCTGGAACCCGGAAGATAACCCATTCAGTCCGGATCGCCTTCCGCCAGCCAGAAAAGTCGCTCAACCGGGGTCTCCAGAACTTCCGCCAGCTTCAGGGCAAGGGTAGTCGAGGGCACGAACACGCCCCGCTCGACCGTATTGATGGTCTTGCGTGATACCCCAACCAGATCCGCCAGCGACTGCTGGGTCAGACCCCTCGCCGTCCTGACGTCCTTCAAGCGGTTGCCAAGCTCCGAGCCCGAGCGTGTCCCTAGTCTTCCGAACGCCATTCGTACCAGACATGCGCACCGAGGAAACTCAAGACGAGACTTGCCAGCATCAGCATCGCCACGGATTGCCCCGAAATTGAAACCCAGTCGAAGTGAAAGCCGAACAACAGGGCCGATCCGAACAACATGGTGCTGCCCATCGAAAAGCTGGACGCACGTCGCCCGTTCTCCAGCCACAGTTCGTCGAAGATCTTCCGCGCATCCGGTCCCGAGCGTGCAAGCGTCCCGGGGCCTGCATGAATCATCAGCATGACGAGGCTGATCGCCATCCCGGTCATCGCGATCATCGGCATCGGATGCGGCCCCTCGTAGAGCGCGGTCGCAATCGAGACCGCCAGCACAACCAGCCAGATCCATAGCCGGGCGCTTGCTCTGACGACATGGGCGCGAGGGTCCGGCTCAGAAGGCAGGTCTCGGGTGAGATGGGCCAGAAACCGACGCTGGAATGCTGTAGACAGGATGCCGCAACCTGCTCCCAGGATCACGATCCGGACTGGCTCGCTCCACCCCAACGGCACGAGGCTGTTCAGCCCAAGGGCAAGACTGATCGCCGATGCCAGCGTTGCAATACCGGCCACCGCATAGGCGTAACGACGTGCCGCTGCCGGGCTGTTTGGGTCGGATCTGTGCCGCATCTGGACCTCCCGCATCACAAGATGCCATAGCATGCGGCCTATGTCACCTCAAGGTGAAATGATACTTCTAGGTTACATGGCCCTGCAACCAGCTTGCTGTGCGCAGCAGCGGTCCGTCCGCACCGCGAGGTCCCGTGATCTGCACCCCCATGGGCAGGCCGTCCACTTCCAGCAGAGGCAGGGTCACGCAAGGCGTCCCCACATAGGTCCAGAACGCATTGAAGACCGGGTCTCCGGTCCAGCCGAGCCCCTCCGGCGCGGGCCCGGCCGAGGCAAGGCAGAGGATCGCATCATACTCGGCATAGATCTCCGCCAGCCCGTCATGCACCCGATCGCGCTCGGCCACAGCGCGGCGGTACTCGGTCTCGGTCACGCCCCGCCCCATGTTGACCACGGCTTGAAGGCTCTCGGTCATCTTGTCGCCGTCCCGGTCCAGCAGCGGCCCATAGTGGATCGCATTGCCATATGCCTGCAGGATGCGCTGCCACTCCCATGCCTCGGTCATCCAGTCGGGTTGGGCGACTGCCTCGCAATCGGAACCCAGATCCGCCGCGAACCCCTCCAGGGCATTCTGCGCCGCGGCATCCGCCTTGTCCCACATGCCGCCGCGCATGAAGGCAAACTTTGGCCGCGCGGGTGGCTCGGAACGCGCCATCTCAGCCAACGAGCCACGCGAACGCGGTACAGCCTGTGGGTCATCCAGATCCCGCGCCCACATGGCATCCGCCGCCATGGCCGCATCCTCGACCGAGCGCCCATAGGTCCCGACCGTATCCAGCCAATCCGCCTGAAGTGTCACACCGCGCCGGGCGATCATCCCGAAGGTGGGCTTGAACCCGACGATCCCGCAGAAGCTAGCCGGACGGATCACAGACCCACCCGTCTGCGTCCCCAAGGCCAAAGGCAGCTGCCCGTCCGCCACCGCAGCCGCGGACCCGGACGACGACCCCCCCGGCGTGTGGGCCGCATTGTGCGGGTTGCGCGTCGCCCCCGGCGAGCGGGTCGCCAGCTCGGTCGTCACCGTCTTGCCGAGGATCACCGCGCCCGCATCGCGGAGCTGGCTCACGCAGAAGGCATCGCTGTGGGTATGCCGCCCTTCATGCCCCTTGTAGCCATCCTGCGTCGGCATGTCGGCGGTCTCGATTATGTCCTTGATACCCACCGGCACGCCGTGCAGCGGCCCAATGCCGTGTCCGAGCGCCTGCACCCGGTCGGCCTCCCGCGCCTGGGCCAACGCCAGATCCGGATCGAGCCAGATCCACGCTCTGACCTCCGCATCCCGCGCCGAGATCCGGTCGAGACAGGACTGCACCAGCGCTTCGGACGTGATTTCGCCCGCGCGAATCTTGGCCGCTGCCTCAGCCGCCCCCAGTTCCCAGAACTCCATTCCGTTCTCTCCGTCCCATGCACGTTCCGACCGAATGGTAGCATTTGCTACAGCCACGTGAAGCAGTTCGGAGTTACACCGAGCGGAATTTACATGGAGGATCACGATGACTTGCCCAGATGACATTGTCGCAACCGAGCCGCCTGAGACACCAGAACTCCTTTCCGAAGCCGATTTGGACGCAGCCTCCGCCGGGGCCTATGGCGGGAGCAACTCTTGTGAGCCCTATGCCGGGGACAATACGTGCGAGCCGCCGAGAAAAGCGGGGCGTGCCAACTTCACCGACCTGACCATACGGCCCAAACCGATCGACCACTCCGCGGACCAGCGTGGGTTCACCAGCGATTGACCCTGAGGGAGGGAGCCATGAAGAAGGACAAACACATCGTCGCCACCGCAGACGAGGATGCGCCCGAGATCCTCGAGGAGATCGCGCTCGATCAAGTGAACGGCGGGGCTCAGTACGGCAGCTCGAACAGCTGTGAGCCAGTAGCACGAAGTGTTTCGGATTGGATCCTTATGGACTCTTTCCCCAGCCCGACGTTCCTAAAGGACCCTAGATCCACGACTTTTGGATCAGAATGAGTCGCCGACTGGGCCGTCGGTGACAAGCCACTGCAACGGAAGTGAATTTTATTGAGAAGGACACTCTCATGACAAAGAACAAAGACGATCACATCGTAGCCAAAGCCGATCCGGATGCGCCCGAGATCCTTGAGGAGATCGCGCTCGATCAAGTGACCGGTGGGGCTCAGTACGGCAGCTCGAACAGTTGTGAGCCCGTCACTCCGCTTCCGACCGAGACCGTCACATTGAACTACGCGAGAGTCGAATGGACCTATGACGAAGCCAAGGCGAAGCCCCCGCGCGGCTTCAAGTCAAGCTGAAGAAAAAGAGGCCAATTGTGACGTAAGGAACAGATACAGACATCATCGCCAGGGCCGATCCGGACGCGCCGGAATTCCTGGAGGAACGCGAGCTGGATCAGGCAACTGGTGGTGTCGAGTACGGCGGCTCGAACAGTTGCGAGCCTGTGCAGAAACGCAAGTTGGCCTTCCGTAAGATCGGGAATTACTTCACAGGCATGTAGTTCTCTGTCTCAGCGAACTGGCGGAGCGTGATTGAAGAAGGGCGAGCCAAGGCGCCTACCCTTTCGCGCCGTCCAGATAGTCCTCGATCCAACGGTCGTAGTCTGCGGCCCGCGTGGCGCGGGCCATCAGTTCTTTGGAGGCCGGACGGTCGGGGGCGCGAAGCCCGCGCATGGCGATCAACGCCTCCTCCATGGCACGCACCGCCGCGGGCAAGACCGGGTGGCCGTTGAGGCAGAGCCGCACACCTGCCTTCGCAAGGTCTTCAACACCCGCGACCTTCAGCCCACCGCCCGTGACGATGGGCAGATCGAACTCGGCACCCAACGCCTGGTAGTCCTCCAACGTCTTTACGCCCAGGAAGAACAGGGCATCCACGCCAGCATCCCGGTAAGCACGCCCCCGGGCGATGGCGTCGTCCAGACCGTTGACGCCCGCCGCAGACGTACGCCCCACGATCACGGTCGAGGGATCGGAGCGTGCATCGAGCGCCGCGCGCATCTTCCCCGCCCCCTCCTCGATGGACAGCAGTTCTGTGCCCGCCTGTCCGTGGCGCAGCGGCAGAACCGTGTCCTCGATGGAGAGCGCTGCGACACCCGCCGCCTCCAACTCCTCCACCGTCCGGCGCACATTCAACGCGTTGCCATAGCCGTGATCCGCATCTACCGCGAAGGGCAAAGCAGACGCGCGGGACATGCGGCGGCACTGATCGGCGAACTCGGTCAGGGTCATGACGATCAGGTCGGGTGCGCCCAGAACGGCCAAGGATGCCGATGACCCGCCGACCATGCCCACCTCGAACCCGATATCCTCGGCCAG
>JBCDID010000171.1:0-7639 GCA_038749355.1 Pseudomonadota bacterium
CGCTCGCCGAGGGGAGCGTTTCCATGAAGATCGGTGTCGCGGGTTGCGGACGCATGGGGTTTGGGATGGCCCGTGCCATGGCACGGTCGGGCCTGGACGTGACCGGCTTCGATGTCCGGCCCATTGAGGAGTTCGGCGAGTTTGCCAACCGGATGGCAGCCGATCCGGGCAGTTTCGCCGGTGATCGTGAAGTCATCATCACCGTCGTTCGCGACATCGCCCAGACCGAGGCGTTGCTCTTCGACGAGCAGGCGATCCTCGGCAAGTCCCCGCGGCTGCGATACCTGGTGGTCTCCTCCACCCTCTCGCCGCGGTACTTCGCATCGCTCGCCGAGCGGATGCCTGAAGGTGTGATCGTGATCGATGCACCCATGTCCGGTGCCCAGGTTGCTGCCGACGAGGGGCGCCTGTCTTTCATGCTTGGCGGTGAGGAGGCTGATCTCGACCTGTTGCAGCCGGCTTTCGAAGCTATGGGGACAAAGATCCACCGCGTGGGGCCTGCGGGCGCCGGGATGACCGCCAAGGTTTTGAACAACTTTGTCGCTGGGTCCGCCATGGCCGGTGTCCGTCAGGCGCTCGATTGGGCGGGTGATCTGGGCGTCGACCGGGAGCGTCTGCTGGCTCTGATGCATGACAGCTCAGGCCAGACCTGGTTCGGCTCCAATTTCGACCAGATCGAGTTCGCCCGGAATGGCTATGACGTGGAGAACACGGTCGGGATCCTCAAGAAGGATCTGGAGAGTTGTCTGGATGCGGTGGATCCGGAGACCCATTCCGGTTTTCCCGAGGCCTTGGTCGCGGCAATCGGTCGGTTGAAGCCGATCAACTGACCTCACGGAACAGCCGGCCCCAGCCCTGCACGAGCGCGGGTGACTCCCCGACGGCGCGGAGCGCGGCCCAGACCGCTGTCGAGACTGTGTCGTAGATCGGTATGCCAATCTCGCGTTCCAGTTCCTCCACGATCGCTGCACCCCAAAGGTTGGTGCAGAAGATCAGGATCGCCTCCGGATCTGCGTCCGCCACCTTTCGGCACATGTCGGCAAGCTGGCTCTCAGGAACCTCGGAGAAGTCGAAGTTCACCGAGATGCCCAGATGTTCCTCGGCAACGCAATCCCAGCCCGCGTCGCGGTAGGTCGCCACGATCCGGGCCTGCACATCATCCGTGTATGGCGTGACGAGCGCAAAGCGGCGCAATCCGGTCAGGCCGAAGATCTCGTTGATCGCGAGCACCGAGGAAGAGGTGGGGATACCGGTTGCAGCCGAGATGTCCGCGGCAAGCTGTTCGTCCGCACCGAACCCCAGCCAGCCTGCCGAAGTGCCGTTCCAGCAGATCGTGTCCACTTTGGCATGGGAGAGCAGCCGGGCCGCCTCCACCATGGGCACGCTTTGGAATTGCCCCAGCGCGCGGCCCGAGAGCGCGATCTCCGTGACCTCGAACCGTCCGAAATGCGCGCTGACATCCGGCAGGCCCGCGAGGATCGCATTCGTCATCGGCTCCAGCACCGTATTGGACGAGGGCGTCAGCATGCCTAGGCGCTTCATCGGAGGTTCCTTGCAAAGGCACGGATATCTCCGACCAGCGCCTCGGGTTGTTCCATGGCCGCGAAGTGTCCGCCTTGGGGAAACTCGGTCCAACGCGCGACATTGTAGAGCCGCTCGACATAGCTGCGCGGAGGCCACGACAGCAGTTCGCGCGGGAAGAGCGCGCACGCCGTTGGCACCTCGACCCGGTGCCCCTCCGGCGACATGATCCGCCCGCCTTCCTCACGCCTGCCATAGTAGATCCAGCTTGCGGTGTTGAACGTCCGGGTCACGATATAGATCATGATGTTTGTCAGCAGCCGGTCGCGCCCGTGCACGTCGTCCAAGCCGCCGTGCGAGAGATCCGACCAGTCGTGGAACTTCTCGACAATCCAGGCGGCGATCCCAACTGGGCTGTCCATCATGGCATAGCTCAGCGATTGCGGGCGAGTGGCCTGCAGGATGCGGTAGCCCTCCAGCATCTCCTGTTCGGCCGTGAACCGCTCCTCCCACGCCCTTTCATCCGGCCCCTGAGGCCCATCCGCCGTGCGCATCATCATGATGTTGAGATGGATAGCGGCACAGGCGGGTGCGTGGTCGAAGCCGAGCCAGGTGGAGACGGCGCCACCCCAGTCGCCGCCCTGCGCGAGATATCGGTCATAGCCGAGCCCCTGCATCAGCTTTGCGAGATAGCCGGCCATTGCGCGCGGGCCCATGGGGCGTTCGGGTTCGCCGGAGAACCCGAAGCCGATCAGCGACGGTGCGATTACGTCGAACGCGTCCGCGGGATCGCCGCCATATCGTTCGGGATGCGCAAGTGGGCCGATGATCTCGGTGAACTCGGCGACAGAGCCGGGCCAGCCATGGCTAAGGATCAGCGGCATGGGCGCAGGACCGGATCCGCGCTCATGGATGTGGTGCAGGTCGATCCCGTCGACCTCGGCCTTGAACTGGGGCAGGGCGTTCAGCTTTGCCTCCTCGGTGCGCCAGTCATAGCCGTCCACCCAATAGGCGCAGAGGTCCCGCATGTAGTCGAGGTTCGCGCCATAGTCCCAGCCGCCATCGGCGGGCATCTCGTGCCAGGGGAAGGCGCTGACCCGAGCGCGGATGTCTTCCAATACGTCGTCAGGGACTTCTATGCGGAAGGGCCGGGGCGTCATGCGCGACCCGCGAGGTCCAGCATCACGTCGGCAATCACCTGGGCCGCGGCAGCGCAGTCGTCCTTTTCCGCGCTTTCCGCCTCGTTGTGTGATACCCCGTCCTTGCACGGGACGAATACCATTCCGGCCGGGCAAAGCGTCGAGATATGCCGCGCGTCGTGGCTCGCCCGGGAAAAGATCGGCTGGTGCGAGATCCCCCGCCGCGCGGCAGCCTCGGTCAGGCGGGCGCGGATGTCTTCCGGGAAAGTGAGGGTTACCGAGGTGATGAACTCGTCGACCTCGACCTCGCAAGGCCCTGCATGTGCGCGGCAGATCTCCTCCACCCGATTGCCGTGCTGCGTGATCAGGTCCGAGTTCGGGTGGCGCATGTCGATGGTGAAATGCACGTGGCCGGGGACGACCGAGATGCCGCCCGGGTGCACCTCGAACCGCCCGATCGTGAAGCGCATCTCGTCCGTGTCATCCGCGAAGGCCTGGCGGAGAGCAACTGCCATGTCCGTTGCCGCCACGAAGGCGTCCTTGCGGCGGCTGATGGGCTGCGTCCCGGAATGGGCGTCCTCGCCGCGCACGTCCACGCGCCAACGCCGATAACCCTGCATGCCGGTCACGATGCCGAGGGTGGTGCCCGCGCTTTCCAGTTCGATGCCCTGTTCGATATGGGACTCCAGGAACGCGCCGATGGGAGCACCCAGTGCCCGGTGCCTGGCCTCTGGAATCGCGGAACGCAGGTCGTCGATCGCATCCCCAAGCCGAACGCCGTCCGGCGAGACCTGGTCGATCAGTTCCGCCAACGTGCGCAAGCCCGCATAGACCGCCGAGCCCATGCAGGCGGGATTGAAGCGCGGGCCTTCCTCGTTGTTCCAGACAGCAAGCATCAAAGGCGCCTCGGTTGCGATCCCGGCATCGTCGATGGCCTCCATGGCCTCGAGCCCGGCCAGCACGCCTGACATCCCGTCGAAACGCCCCGCCATGGGCTGACTGTCCGTGTGCGATCCGCTCGCTATGGGGGGTAGGGTGGGGTTCGACCCCACCCGGATCGCGAACATGTTGCCGATATCGTCCAGCTCCAGCGTCCAGCCGCGTGCGAGGCCGATGTCCGCGATCAGCCGGTGCGAGGCGATGTCCTCCGCCGTCAGCGCCATGCGGTGCGCGCCGCCCGCCGGGGTGGCCCCGATTTTGTCGGTTTCCATCTGCCGCGACCACAGCCGGTCCGCATCCACATCTGCATAGTTCACGCGTCGTCCTCCACCAGGGGCACCCGCTCCGGCAGGCCCCGCCCGTCATTCCACCAGCGGTTCGGGTTGTCGCTGTTTGGGTTGTAGGCCGCCCGGCTCGCCCAGTCCTCGCGCAGGAAGATGACAGGCTCTTCGTAATGGTGCGCGCCGATCACGGCATCCATGACACGGGCCAGCATCTCATGGTCCCGCTCGATCGATATCTTGAGTTCGACCATCGGGTAGGTCTCGGTCGCACCCGCCACGAACCCCTCCACATGTGTGGTCGTCGTTGACCCGGGTTCCGGCTGCGCCGTCTCCTTGCCCACGGCCGATACACTGGCATTGCGCTGATAGCGGCCGTAGCTCAGCGGATGGACCTGCATGACAGCATCAAGGATCCGGTCCACATCGCGCGGCAGGGCCTGGATTTCCAGCGTCCAGACAGGCTCGAAGGTGCCGGATTGCGCGCGATAGTCTGACAGGTCGGTCATGGGTTCTCCTCCCGAACAGCCTAGCGTGCTCGGATCAGCAGCCCAAGCCCCACGGTCACGGTGGCAATCCCGAGCCACTCGAGAGGCGACGGGATCTCGCCCAGCACGGGAATGGCCAGCAAGGCGGCAGCGGCGGGGACAGAGGCCGAGACGGCCGCCGTGGGCGTGGCACCCAGATGGAAGGCCAGAGCCGCGAAGACCATCACCGCCAAGTAGCCCGGGCCCAGTCCCTGGAACGCCGCCTGCCAGAGCACGGTCTCCAATGGCACGGCATCCAGCGTCGAAGGCAGGAACAACAGCCAGACCGGCAGATAAATCAGCGCGTTTGGCACGTTGATGATGGCCAGCGCCTGGAACGGGGTCACGTTGAATGCCTTCAGCGAATAGATATACGTCGCGATCATCGCCGAGGCCGCCAGGAACAAAGCGATGCCCAGTGCCACGTTCTGACCGCCCGCCGCCAGCCCGCGCCAGGCAACCATGACGCCGCCCGCCACGATCACCATGGCGGCAAAGATCTGGATGGTTTTGGGCCGAGTGCCCGTCACAGCCAGCGCGATCAGCATGGTCGCGACGGGCAGCGCCCCGTTCGAGAACACACCGCCATAGGCCGCGGATGCGTTCGCAAGTCCGCTGAACATCAGCACCGAATAGATCGCCCCGGGTCCGGCCAGCACCAGCATCGCCTGGGTTCGCCAGGGCAGATGCCGCGGCCACCAACGCCAGGCAAACGGGACCGTCAGCGTACCCGCCACCAGAAACCGCAGCCCCGCCACGTCATAGGGCGTGAGCCCGGACAGCACGCCCGCCCGCGCGAACACGATGAACCCGGACCAGACAATCAGGATGAAGACGGCTGCGAAGAGCCCCTTGGTCAGGCTGGGTTGAGGCATGGGACTAGCTGATCCGGCCTGTGGCAAGGCCTTCGGCCCAATCCGGACGACCACGCTCGGCCGCCATGCGGGACATAGCCATGTGGTCGTAGGGAACCAGGCGGTGCGTGACGGACCAGCCCGCCTCGGTATGCTCCAGAACGGCGTAGGAGGCATCAGGTGTTCCCGAGGCGACCACATGCTCCACGGGCGAGTCATCTGTGTATGCGGGGCAGCCCACGCTGCCCGGGTTCACGACCATGCGCCCGTCCGACAGTCGAACCGTGCGAGGCAAGTGGGTGTGCGCACAGAGGAGCAAAGAATAGTCATGTCCCACTGCGGCGGTCTCGATGTCGTTGAGGGGTGCAGGGGCAACATGACCTGCCACATCTACCGCTTCCAGCCAGTACTGCGTGTCGCTGGTGGGCGTGCCGTGGCATAGGAACACATCGTCTCCATAGGTCGCGGTTGCAGGGATCTGCCGCAACCAGTTGAGATGCTGGGGTGAGAGCTCCCGATAGGCGGCTATGTCCGAAACGCCCATCTCTTCCGGTGGGGTCTCGACAAGCCACCGGTCGTGGTTGCCGCGGATACTGGGAAAGCTGCGAGACATGAGCAGGTCTGTGGTGCGCCCGGCCTCCAGCGGTCCGCTAAAGAAGTCGCCGAGATTGACGATATCCGTGATCCCCCGCGCTTCGATGTCCGCCAGCACGGCCTCAAGCGCGAGGCAGTTTCCATGAATGTCGGCGATGGCGGCGAAGCGCACCTAGACGGCCTCAAGCCGGTCGCCCGGCCGGATCGTGCCGCCCTCGATCACCTTGGCGTTCAGCCCCGAGCGGTTCCAGAGCGGCATGTAGACGTCCCGCTTCAGCATCAGGTTCAGGTACTTGCAGGGCTGGTTGATCCGTACACCCTCCAGCACGCATTCGCCGACGCGGAATTGCAGGCCGACCAGATGCTGTAGCGGCACGCCCTCGACCGTGAGGTTGCGCCGGTGCTCGTCCACCGAGATCTCGTGCCCGTCATCCTGCGCTACCCGTGCCAGCATCTCCGCCTCGATCAGCGTGATCTGGCGGTCCTCGCCGGGCTTGATCGAGTAGGTGCCTGTGCCCAATGCGTAACGGTCGCCCTCGATGCCTTCGCAGGGGATCAGTCGGGCCTCCTCAAGTCGCTGCATCGGCTGCGACTTCGCGGGCGTGATGTGAATGTGTAGCAGGTGGCCGGTCCATCCGGTTGCGGTCATGATTGTCTCCTCAGATGGTTCCGTTTGCGCGCAGTTCCGCGATCGTGTCGTCCCCGAACCCCAGAACCTCCGCGAGGACTTCGTCCGTGTGCTGGCCGATCTCGGGTCCGGGCCACGCGATGGTGTCCGGGTTCTCGCCAGGGAAGCGGGGCACGGGCGCGGGTTGGAGGATGTCCTTGCCGTGGATGGGGTCGGGCACCGCGCGCACGGCCTCGCGGGCCTGGTACTGCGGGTCGTTCACGATGTCCTCGGCGGTGTAGATCTTGGAGGAAGGGATGCCTGCCTCATCCAGGTCAGCGAGGATCTCGGCCGAGGGCCGCGCCCGGGTCCATTCGGTGATCTCTTTGTCCAGCGCGACGACGTTCGCGACCCGCCCGTCATTGTCTGCGAAGCGCGGGTCGGTGATGAGATGCGGCTTGCCGATGCAGCGCATCAGCGCCTCGAACAGCGGTGGCGAGTTCGCACCAATGATGGCCCAGGCCCCGTCGGCGCATAGGTAGGCGTTCGAAGGCGCGGCAGTCAGAATGCGCGATCCTGTCGGCGCGCGTACTTTTCCCAGGGCGCCATAGTCGGGGAGCACTCCTTCCAGCAATGACAGCACGGATTCTGTCAGCGCCACATCCACGACGCGCGCAGGCGTCTCGGGGGCAGGGGGCGCGTCGCGTTGCTCCAGCAGCCCTGCCAGCAATCCGATCGCGCCGTAGAGGCCCGCCACCGTGTCCCCCAGAGATACGCCCGTGCGGACGGGCGGGAGGTCGGATTCCTCGGGCGGGTAGCCGGTCAGGTGCCGGATGCCGCCGATAGCCTCGCCGATCATGCCGAAGGATGCATCGCGTGCTCGTGGTCCCGTCTGCCCGAAACCGGACACGCGGACCAGTACGCAGCCTGGTTTCACCTCGGCCAATTCCACGGGGCCAAGCCCGAACTTCTCCATCAACCCGGGTCGGAAGTTCTCGATCACGGCGTCCGATGCCGCCACAAGATCCAACGCGATCCGGCGCGCTTCCGGGTCCTTCAGGTTCAGCGTCACCGACTTCTTGTTGCGGGCATGCGCGGACCACCAGAGCGACTTGCCGTCAACCTGGGCACCCCATGCCCGGACGGGGTCGCCTCCGGGCGGCTCGATCTTGATAAC
>JBCDID010000172.1:0-7612 GCA_038749355.1 Pseudomonadota bacterium
CCGGGCGGCGCCTTCTACACATTCCCAAACATCACCGGGACAGGCATGGACGCGCGCACCCTGCAATCGCGCATCCTGGAGGAGGCAGGTGTCGCCACAATCGCTGGGCCCAGCTTCGGGGTGTATGCGGATGACTACATCCGATTCTCCTACGCAAACTCGATGGAGAACATCCGCTCGGCGGTTGAGCGGATCGGAAACCTGTTGGCCAGTTAGCGAGCCTTCTCCGCGAGCGTACGGAACACTTCGGTGTGGTCCGAGCCGCCACCAAGGACCGCTTCTGCCTCGGCGTAGAGGTCCTGGCAGGCGGCGAGACCCTCGGCATTGACCCCAAGGTCTCCGGCCAGCCTGCGCCCCAACAGTAAGTCCTTCGCCATCAACCCCATGGTGAAGCCGGAGGCAAAGGCCTCGTTGTTGATGTGCTGCTTTAGTTTAACCTTCGTGGCATTGTTCATGCCCGTTGAACCGTTGAACACGTCCGCCATCACATCCGGGTCCAGCCCAAAGGCACGCCCGATCAGCACCGCCTCGGATGCGGCCGCAAGCCCCGACGCCGAGAGGTAATTGTTCAGGAGCTTCATGGCGTGGCCTGATCCAAGCCCGCCGGTGCGTACGACCGTACCCATGGCCCCCAGCGCGCCCGAGACCTTGGCCACATCCGTGTCCTCACCGCCCGTGATGATGGTCAACTGGCCCAGTTCCGCGCGCCAGACCCCACCCGAGACAGGAGCGTCTACAATCCCGATGCCGGCGGGTACGACATCGCGTAAAGCCTGGGTTTCCAGGGGATAAGCGGTGGACATGTCGACCAACACCGAACCTTCGTCCATGTCAGCGACCATGGCCTCGACTACCGCGCGCACGATCTTGCCGTCGGGGAGCATGGTCACCACGGCCCCAGCCCCGCGCACCGCATCTGCCATAGTTGGCGCGGCGACAATGCCCTCTGATCCGGCAATCCCGGCGACGGCCTCCTGGCTGTTGTCGAAGACCCGGACCCTATGGCCAGCCTTGCCAAGGCAAAGCGCCATGGGCGCGCCCATCTTGCCCACGCCGATGAAACCGATTTCCATGATCGCCTCCCTGATCTTCTGGGCCGAGTATGGAGCATCGCTCGCCCACCGTGCTAAGGGAAATCCGCGCTGCCTGACCGGGCGCGCCCGATATCACCATCCTGTTCGAGCGCACATGACCGAGATCGATCTGACCCGCCGCGAGACCTTTCGCCATTGGAGCCCCGTGACCATCCGGTTTTCGGATCAGGACAGTCTCGGCCACATCAACAACGTCGCGCTCTCACAATATTTCGAAGTCTCGCGCACGGCCTTCGTCTATGACGTGATCCGGCTGGCGAAGATGGAGGGCGAGATCGAGTTCATCCTGGCCCGCGTCGCCATCGATTTCGTATCGGAGCTACATTATCCGGGCGCGGTCGAGGTCGGCGGACGACTGACCCGTGTCGGCAACAAGTCACTAACATCTGGTTACGGGATCTTCGCCGGCGACCGCTGCATCGCCACGTCCGAGGCCGTGAATGTGTTCTACGACATGGACTCCCGCAAGTCGGCGTCGCCTCCGCAACGAGTTCGGGACATTCTGGAAGCTGAAGTGGCCAGCCCGCAGTTGGTCGCGTCGAACTACTCCGCAGCCTGACGGTCCGGCGGCGCGTCTGGGAAGACCTCAGGGAACTGCTTGCGGAACTGGAAGTACTCGCGATCAGTGAGTTCCACGTTCAGGTGCACACCGTTCTGGTCATCCATGCGGGACGTTACGTCGCCGCGCGCGTGCAGCCAGGCGACGGCGCGGCCCGCCTCGTGCGGCAAGGTCAGATCCAGCACATGACGCGCGGGGAAAAGCTTCGTCTCGATTTCGGCGAGCAGGGCATCGCAGCCCGTGCCGTCATGGGCGGAGATCAGGAGCGTGTTGTCGGCGCGCTCTGCCCGGTTGGTCACGGTCTCAGCAGCGTCGGCGTCCAGCAGATCGGTCTTGTTCCACGCCTCGATCGTCCTGTCCAAACGGTCCTGCGCCACGCCGAGATCGGTCAGCACCGAGACAACATCCCGGGACTGCGCATCCGTCCGGGGGCTGGAGATGTCGCGGACGTGGACCAGCAGGTCGGCCTCCAGGACTTCCTCCAGCGTCGCGCGAAAGGCGGCCACCAACTGCGTCGGCAGGTCCGAGATGAAGCCCACCGTATCCGACATGATCGCGGTGCGCCCCGAGGGCAGCGTGATTTCGCGCATGGTCGGGTCCAGCGTGGCGAAGAGCATGTCCTTGGCCATCACATCGGCCTCGGTCAGGCGATTGAAGAGCGTCGACTTGCCCGCGTTGGTATAGCCAACCAGCGCCACGATGGGGTGCGGGACTTTGGCCCGCGCAGCACGATGGAGCGTGCGGGTCTTCACCACCTTGTCGAGCTGGCGACGGAGCGCTGCGATACGTCCGTCCAGTTGCCGTCGATCCGACTCGATCTGACGCTCCCCCGGCCCGCCCATGAAACCAGCCCCGCCGCGCTGGCGCTCCAAGTGGGTCCATGACCGGACAAGGCGGGACTTCTGATAGGATAGGTGGGCCAGGTCCACCTGCAGGACCCCCTCACGGGTTTGCGCCCGGTCACCGAAGATCTCTAGGATCAGTCCGGTCCGGTCCAGCACTTTGGTCTTGAGATCGCGTTCGAGGTTGCGCTGCTGCACGGGCGAGAGTGTGCCGTCAATGACCAGCAAGTCGACATGATCAGCGTGGATGCGCGTGGCCAGTTCGTCGACCTTGCCCGAGCCCATCAACGTGGCCGGATGGGGCCGCGCGAGCCACACGATCTCGCCGCCCGCCAGATCGACGTCCAGCGCGCGTGTGAGGCTCGTGCCCTCGTCAAGGCGCGCCTCGGCTTCTTCAGCCGTGACGTCGCCACGCAAGGCAGGATGGAGAACCAGCGTTCGGGTCACAGGGCCCCTCCAAGGGGCTCAGGCCCCATCAGCTTTCGCCGTCCCCGTCATAGAGACTGAACGGCTGCGACGGCATCACGGTCGAAATCGCGTGCTTGTAGACGAGCTGGCTTTGGCCATCCCGACGCAGCAACACACAAAAGTTGTCAAACCAAGTGATGACCCCTTGCAGTTTCACGCCGTTCACGAGGAACACCGTCACGGGGATCTTCTGTTTGCGGACCTGATTCAGGAAGCTGTCCTGCAGGTTCTGTTTTGTTTCGGGCATTTATCTGCCTTGTTGTTAAAGGTTCGTATTGGGCATTTGTGCTGCACCGCACCATTCGCGGTCAATGGGAGAGTGGGGTCTGACCGCCGATATTTCCAGTATTTTTTGACCGCGCGTTGCGTCGGTTCCAACTGTCGGGATTGAACAATGCTATGGCGGCCAGGGTTTCGACCCGTCCGAGGAACATGGCTGTCGCAAGAATAACCCGCTGCGCACTGTCGAGCGTTGCGAAACTCTGCCCACCCTCTGCCACTGCCGCAAAGGCGGGTCCGGTGTTCGAAAGTGCCGCAATTGCGGCGACAAGCGCCCCTTCGAAGTTCATGCCCGTCAGCGTCAAGCCCAGAACCGCTGCCATCAACGCCATAATAAACAGCATCATGAACGCCCACGCGATGAATGCGCCCTCGCGCCGCAGCCCCCTTGGCCCTGCCCCAGATCCGGCCACGCTACGCGGCATTGCGATGCGTTCAAGTTCTCGTGTGCCGTGCCGGATCAGCGCATAAGCGCGGATCAGCTTGACGCCGCCCGCCGTCGTCGCCGCCGCCCCGCCGATCGTACAAAGCGCCAGCAGGATCAGCCCCGGGTTCGCAAGACCAGACCAATCCCGCGCGGTCTGCCAATCATGGCTCTCGAACCCGGTCGTCGTAATGAACGAGATGGCCGTGAACAGCGTGCCCCAGAACGCCCGCAACCCATCCAGAGTGTCCACATCCACATCAATCATGAGCACGCCAACCCAGTGCCGGAGGAACAGCAACGCGGTCGCAAGCGCCACAAAAATCACCATGAGCCGCAGTTCTGGGTCCTGCGTCCATGCGCGACGTCGCCCGGTCTGCGTGGCGTCACGGTAGAAGACCCGACTGGCGGCCAGCACCATGCAGAACGCTGCCGCCAGTTCAGCCCAGAAACTGCCTGCAGCCGCAAACCCGCCCTCCACCGGCGAGATGCCGCTGGTGGACACGACGGACATTGCGTGCACGGCGGAGGCGAGGCCCGGCTTGTCGGCCACGTTGAAGACGAGCCCGAGCCCTATGGTCATCAACGTATAGACCGGCAGGATCGTCTTGAGCGCCCGGTCTGTACGGCTCGCGAACTGCGCACCGGGAACGCGGAGATCGACCGATCGCTGGGTGACCAGGCCGTCGGCAGCTGCCAGCACCTCGAACCCGCCGAGCCTTCGCGGGGCCAGCACAACGTAGGCCGCCATCAGCGTCAGAAGACCACCAAACCATCCGACCATCCCACGCCAGAGATGCACCGCCTCGGGTGCCGCGGAGACGCGGGGATAGGCCGACCCACCTGTGGTCGTGAGCGCCGCAACCATCTCAAACCAGGCCCCGACAAAGCCAAGCTGCGGCGTCAGCAAGATCAACGGCACGCAGGCGAAGATGGAGAGGAACACCCAAACCAGCAACAGCGTCAGCAACTCGTGCCGCGCGGTATCCTGTACCTTCATCGGTCGCAGCAGCACGGCGATGGACGCCGAACACATCAACCCGAAGATCGAGGAGTAGAGGAACGCCCGTACAACCCGCCATTCGCTCGCGATTACAGCGTAAATCATCGGCACCAGCATCAGCACCGCAAGCAAGGCAATCAGCAGGCCAATGACCGGGATCCTGCGCAACATCGGCCCGGCCTCAGAAATAGTCCATGCTGACGCGGAAGAGGCTCTCGACCCGCCGCACCGCGTCGCGCATCGCAAAGACCACCAGAACGTCACCGACCTGAATCACTGTGTCGCCGCGTGGCGTGTGCAGGCCTTTATCACTCTGGATCGCTCCGACAGTGGAGCCGTTCGGGAAACCCGCATCGCGGATCCGCTTGCCCGCGATGGGCGAGGTAGCCATGACCTGCGCCTCGATCACCTCCGCTTCGCCCCCACCCGCCGAGTAAACCGCACGCACCTTGCCGCGCCGCACGTGGCGCAGGATTGAGGAAACCGTCGTCGCCCGCGGATTGATCAGCGCGTCGACACCCAGAGGGTCGGCGATGCGCTCGAAGACGGGGTCTTTTGCCAATGCAATCCCGATTGGGCATCCGGCCTCATGCGCCAGCGCGCAGGACAATAGGTTCGCACGGTCATCATCAGTCAGCGCCACGAGCGCGTCAGCCTCGCTGATTCCGGCTTCGTCCAACACCTCGCGGTCCAGCGCGTCCCCGTTCAGCACAATCGTCCGGTCCAACGCATCCGCGGCGAACTCCGCTCGCGCACGGCTGTACTCGATCACCTTGGCCCGAAGCCCAGTCATGTTCTCGGCCATTTTTGCAACCCGAAGGCCGATATTTCCTGCGCCGACGATGATGATCCGTTCAGCGATCAGGTTCTCACGTCCGAAAATACCAAATGCGCGCTGCACATCTTCCTGGAAAGCCACGAAATAGACCTCGTCGCCGCCCAGAAGCTGGTCGTCCGCCTTTGCAACGAACATCCGCCCGCCTCGACGGATCGCGACGACGATGCAGCGGAGCGTGGAGAACAGCTCGGTGAGCTGGCGCAGGGGCGTGTTGACCGTCGGGCAGTCCTCGGACACATGCAGGCCGACAAACATCACCTTGCCATCCAGAAACGGCTCGATGTCGAAGGCCGCGGTCGCGGCGAGGCGGCGCATGGTGACCTTTGCAACCTCGGCCTCGGGCGAGATGATCACGTCGATGGGCATGTGGTCACGGCGGAACAGGTCCGACCACTCCGCGCCCAGATAGCTATCGGTACGAACCCGCGCGATCTTCACCGGCACTTCGAAGACCGAATGGGCGACCTGGCACGAGACCATGTTGACCTCGTCCATGGAGGTCGCTGCAATCAGCATGTCGCAGTCTTCCGCGCCCGCACGGCTCAGCACATCCGGGTGCGAGGCGAAGCCGACCACGCCCGACACATCCAACGCATCGGTCACCTGCCGCACGAGGGCCGCATTGGTGTCGATCACCGTGACCGCATTGCCCTCGTCCGAGAGGTGCCGCGCAATCTGGTAGCCGACCTGGCCAGCCCCGCAGACAACAAGCTTCATGCCGGTTCTGCCCCTTTGCCCCGCGCGGCGAGCCTAGTGCGCCCTGCCATAAGCGTCAAATCTCATGCCCGGAAGGCCGCAATTAGGCGTTCAAGGGCCTGATCCACCGTCGCACGCGGGCAGGCAAAGTTGAACCGCAGGAACGCCTCGCCACCCTTGCCAAAAGTCGGCCCCTTGTTCACGGCGATCCGGGCGTCTTCGAAGACTTTGCGGGTCACTTCGTCGGGGCTCGCGCCCGTATCCGAAAAGTCGACCCAGGAGAGATAGGTGGACTCGAGATGCATGGGACGGGCGCCGGGGATCTCGGCGGCGATGGTCTGGGCGAGGTGATCGCGGTTGGCCTGGAGGTAGGGGACCAGTGTGTCCAGCCAGTCGCGGCCGCCGCGATAGGCCGCTTCGGCCACGATCATACCGAAGCGGTTCGCGGCACCCGATCCGCAGGCAGCCTTGGCCGCGTTGAACTTGCCCCGCATCTCGGCCTTCGGAATGACCACGCAGCCGGTGAGCGAGGCGGCGATGTTGAAGGTCTTCGTGGGCGCAACGAGCGTCACCAGGCGGTCGGCGATCTCCGGTGCGACCTTCTGGGTCGGCAGGTGGGTCGAACCCTCGTAGACCAGATCACAGTGGATCTCGTCGGAGACCAAAATCAGGTCGCGTACCGCGCAGAACGTGGCCAGTGCTTTCAACTCCGCTTCGGTCCAGACCCGGCCACCCGGGTTATGGGGCGAACACAGCAACACCATCCGAGCGCTCGGCGGAAGATCACGGCCCAAAGCCTCAAGGTCCATCTGGTAGCGACCCTGAACGTTCTTGAGCTCGGATTCGAAGAGGGTCCTGCCCGCAGCTTTCACAACGTTCCCGAACATATGGTAGACCGGCGAGAACACGACCACAGCGTCGCCGGGCTCGGTGAAGGCCTGTACGGAAAAGCCGATCCCGGCCACCAGACCGTGTGCCCAACTCATCCACGATGTTTCAGGTCGCCATCCATGGCGCGTGTCCATCCAGTCTGCCACCGCGGCCCGCAGGCCGCTGTCGTCGCCAAAGTAGCCGTGCACACCGTGCTCTGCGAGATCCCGCACGGCCTGGTTGACCGAAGGTGCCGCGCGGAAGTCCATATCCGCCACCCACATGGGGATCGTGTCATCCGTCACGCCCGGGAAACGCCCCGCCATCCCGTCCCACTTTGAACAATGGGTGCCGCGCCGGTCGATGACCTCGTCAAAGTCGAACATCATTTGGGTCCTGTGCTGGGGGGCTCAGCCGTCTTGTATGGCGAGCCCGTCCTCGTCCTCCGAATCGGTGGTCGCGATGCGTACACCACCGCGCGAGGTCGTGACAACGCCCAGCATCTTCAGCTTGCGGTGCAAAGCCGAGCGTTCCATGCC
>JBCDID010000173.1:0-7593 GCA_038749355.1 Pseudomonadota bacterium
AGGACATCATCTTTGCCGGTGGCGGTGAGGAGCTCGACTGGACGCTCTCCTGCCTGTTTGACGCCATGGGCGCGATGTCCTCTAAGTATAATGACGCACCTCAGACAGCATCCCGGGCTTTTGACAGCAATCGCGACGGGTTCGTGATCGCGGGCGGGGCGGGGGTCGTGGTGCTGGAGGAGTTGGAGCACGCCAAGGCGCGCGGCGCCAAGATCTACGCCGAAGTGACGGGCTACGGGGCGACATCGGACGGCTACGACATGGTGGCCCCCTCGGGCGAAGGCGGCGAGCGGTCCATGCGGCTGGCCACAGCCACGCTCGGCGATCGCAAGGTCAGCTACATCAACGCCCACGGCACCTCGACGCCCGCGGGTGATGTGACGGAAATCGAAGCCTGCCGCCGTGTATTCGGGGAAGCCATGCCGAAGGTGTCGTCGACGAAGTCTTTGACGGGGCACTCGCTCGGCGCCACGGGGGTGCAGGAAGCGATTTACTCCATGCTAATGCTGGAAGGCGACTTCATCGCGGCGTCGGCCAATGTGATCGATCTGGATCCGGCCCTGAACCCTGACGAGATCGCGACAACGCGCGTCGACAATGCGGGCCTCGACACGGTTCTGTCCAACAGCTTTGGGTTCGGGGGTACAAACGCGACCCTGGCGCTCAGCCGGTATCACGGGTGAGGGGGGCGCGCTGATGGGCCTGATGCAGGGCAAACGCGGGCTCGTGATGGGGGTCGCCAACGAGAAATCCATTGCTTGGGGCTGCGCGAAGGCGCTCCATGAACAGGGTGCCGAGCTGGCGTTCACTTACCAGGGTGCCGCGTTCGAGCGGCGCGTCAAACCACTGGCTGAAGGCATGGACGCCGATATCGTGCTGGATGCCGATGTGCAGGACGAGCAGTCAATGGATGCCGTGTTCGCCGCACTGAAAGAGAAGTGGGGGAGCATGGACTTCGTGGTCCACGCGATCGCGTTCTCCGACAAGTCCGAGCTGACAGGACGATTTGCCGACACGAGCCGCGCGAACTTCTTAAACTCGATGGATATCTCCTGCTTCTCTTTCGTGGATGTTGCCCGGCGCTCGGCCGAACTGATGCCGGATGGCGGCGCCATGGTCACCATGACCTATCTGGGCGCGCAGAAGGTGATGCCTAACTATAATGTCATGGGTGTGGCGAAGGCTGCACTCGAGGCGTCAGTCCGGTATCTGGCGAATGATCTGGGGCCACAGGGTATCCGGGTGAACGCAATCTCCCCCGGTCCGATGCGCACGCTGGCCGGCTCTGCCGTTGGCGGCGCACGACGTGTGTTCAAGGCAACCCAGGACAATGCGCCGATGCGCTCAAACGCCGCTCTGGAGCACGTGGGCGGTGCGGCCGTGTATCTCTTGTCAGATCTTGGCGCATCGACGTCCGGAGACGTGCTCTTCGTCGATGGCGGCTATCATGCTGTCGGCATGGCACAGCTCGAGAACCTCACCCGGCCGGAGAGCTGAACCCTCGGACAATTGTTCCGGCCTCACGGGACCGCGCTGTCGCGCGGCCCCATTCGTCCGTCCATGCCCGCCACCACCCCCACCGCCACCAAAGCGCGGTGCGCTTTCGTGGCGGTGGGGGTGGTGGCGGGCATTTGCCATGTTTCGAGAACCGTTCGCGGAATTGCCTGACTCTCTGGCGTGCCGATCTTCGAGCGCAAAGCTACGAAGCGTGGTCAACTCAAAGAACCTATCCTGAGTTCCGGCACATACCCCGCCGCCAGCACGTCTACCATGGGCCTGGGTGTCAGCACCGTCGCTGATTCTGGCGCCACTCCGGCGGCGTAGTAGCGCCCATCCGCCAAAGAAAGATGGTGCATTTTCCCACCCCACCACAGCATCGGCATGTGTTCCCCCTCGGGTACCATTAGGAAGACGCCATCAGGAAGATCCGCGACGGAGGCCTGATACCTGACCTGCTCACGCTTGCGGGTGACCCGATGCAAGTGGAGGTACCTGTCCACTTCTCGCGGGTTTTTGCCGGGTAGGTCTGCCGCCCGCCACGCGGCCATGAAGCGGTGGTAGTCCTGATAACGGCACTCCCCGCAGGGCCGGTGTCCCGCAGCCAATGCCACCGCCTCGTCCCAGAAGAACAGCGCCGTCCAACGTTTTGGTGGCATTGGGTCTCGTTTGCGTCCACGGAAGTCTGTCCGGCAGCACACCCAGTTCTGGTGCCGCCATCGGCGCACTCCCAGACGCCCTTCATCATCGTGCAGGCAACCGCGATTGCCGGTCCAGGCCCCGCGCCAGGGCGCCTCGACAATTTCGCCAAACGGAGTGACCCGGTTCTGCAGCGGCATGGGCGTTCTCTCCCTTCGCCTTTCGACCTATGCTTGTGGGCGCGGCAGAGCAAGGAGGCATCAATGGCGCGCGGGTTCAAGGTACGGGCTCTCGGCGAGATTGCGATCCGTTGCGCGGATCTGGAGGCGATGATGCAGTTCTATGGCGAGGTTCTTGGGCTGGAGCTGCTTTCCGGCGGGCATCGCGACGGCATTGTCTTCTACCGGATGGGCGAGAGCTATGGCGGGCATACGGCGGTGCTCGCGCTCTTTCGCCATGATGCTCAACAGCGTGATGTGCATCCGACGAGCGCTGGCCGCCCGGTGACGGGTGCTGCCGGGTCGCTGCACCATCTCGCCCTCACGGTGGATGCCGCCGAGCAAGATGCCATCATCGCCTGGTACGAGGCCGAGGGGCGCTCCTACCGCATCGAGGATTTCCCGTGGATCGGTTGGCGCGGGATCTTCACGGAGGACCCCGAGGGCAACACTGTGGAACTTGTGGCCAAGGTGGCCGACCCTCAGGCTTGAGCCATCCGCGCAGCCATCCTGAGCGCAAGGCTCGCATCTGTGCCCGCCGCCGGCAGGACCGGGTCATATGCCGCCTTCAGCAGCGCAGCGACCGCGGGTTTGACCACGCACAACCCGTCTTCCATCAACGCAATCGGGCTCTCGTCCATGAATGCCTTGTCTGACCAGAGCAACATGCCCTGGACGGCCTGCCCGACTGCCACGGTCTGGGCCGAGACCGCCTGCAGGTCCGCATCGTAGCGCAACAGCGTGATGCACAACCGGATTGCACCATCTTCGGTGAAGTTGAAAACCCGGTACTGATTGGCCCCGTGTTCCGAGAGCGTACCGACCAGCTCGGCCAGATTCGGGATCAGGCGCACGAGGTTCGGGGCCTCGAACAACTCCGCCCAATCGTTGACGAGGAAGACGAGGAAGTTCGCGCCCAGTTCCGGGTCCAGCTCGCCCACTTCCAGCCCCGCGATCGAAGCAACCGTCCGGATGCCGTCTTCGAAGATCCGGCACCCCTCGTCATTTGTCCCGACGATGACCGGGGCCAGAGCACGTCCCCACCGGGCAAACCGGAACGCGCCGTCGCGGCGTGTGAACTGGGCCTCCACCCATGCAGCATCCGTCATGATGCGCCCGCCATGCGTAGCTCAGAACCGAAAGCAGGATGAGTGGAGTTGACCCTAAGATTCGTCAAATAGCTCTCCCTGCGGCGCTGCCTTCGGTGGGGTCATGCCGAGATGCCGCCACGCGCCGGGGGTCAGAACGCGGCCACGGGGCGTCCGCGCGATCATCCCGGCCTGCATCAGATAGGGCTCGATGACCTCTTCCAACGCGTCCCTGGCCTCCGACAGAGCCGCCGCCATGGTCTCGACGCCGACCGGGCCTCCGCCATAGTGCTCCGCGATCTGGAGAAGATAACGCCGGTCCGCGCTGTCCAGGCCGATTGCGTCCACTCCCAACCGCTCCAGCGAGCGCGCAGCCAGCGCCCGGTCAATCCGCCCGTCATTCTCCACCACCGCGAAATCCGCGACCCGGCGCAGGAGCCGTCCCGCGATCCGGGGGGTACCCCGCGCGCGCTTGGCGATCTCAGCGATGCCGTCTTCATCGGCCTTCAGTCCCATCAGCCCGGCGGCGCGGCCCACGATCTGGCTGAGTTCCGCATGGGTGTAAAACTCCAAACGCACCGGGATCCCGAACCGATCACGCAAGGGCGTGGTCAACAACCCCAAGCGAGTCGTCGCGCCGATCAGCGTAAACGGTGCCAGATCGATCCGAACTGTCCGCGCGGCAGGGCCCTCACCGATCACCAGATCCAGTTCGAAATCCTCCATGGCGGGGTAGAGGATCTCCTCGACCACGGGGCTCAGCCGATGGATCTCGTCGATGAACAGGACATCGCGGGCTTCCAGATTGGTCAGCACAGCGGCCAGATCCCCGGGCTTGGCGATCACGGGACCCGAGGTCATGCGGAAATTCACGCCCAGTTCGCGTGACACGATCTGCGCCAGTGTCGTCTTCCCCAACCCGGGGGGGCCGTGGAACAACAGGTGATCCATGGCTTCGCCCCGCCGGCGCGCGGCCTCGATGAAGACCTGCAGGTTGGCGCGTGCCTCAGCTTGCCCGGTGAAGTCCGACAGCCGTTCAGGGCGCAGCGCGCGTTCTGGCGCGTCGTCGATCAGGGGTTCGGCACGCACGATGGGATCAGGTTCGACCATCAGCACCCCTTACAGGTTCTTGCCGAGATGGCGCAATGCAGCCTTGATCAGCCCTGCTTCGTCAGTGGCCTCGTTGGACGCTTCGGCAACGGCTTCCGCCGCCTCCACACGGTCGTATCCGAGGTTCACCAGAGCTGACAGCGCATCCGCACTTGCCGCCAGAGCGCCATCATCCGCGACAGGCGCCGTGGCAAGCTGAGGCGTTGCCGAAGGGGGCGGATCGCCAGCCTCGTCTTGGCCCGTCAGGGGTGTGGCCGCTTGCTGTCCTGAGGCTGCCAGCGCCATCATCGTGGGCGCCTTGCCCTTGAGTTCGGTGACAATCCGGGTTGCGAGCTTGGGTCCGACGCCGGGGGTCGCCTTGATAGCAACGGCGTCCCCGGCGGCGAGCGCGCGGGTGAGCCCTGACACTCCCAATGTTCCAAGCATCGCCAAAGAGACCTTCGCGCCCACGCCCTGTACCGAGGTCAGGACGCGGTGCCACTCGCGTTCCCCCAGCGTTCGAAAGCCGTAGAGCTGCAAAAGATCCTCGCGCACGACCATGTCCGTGTAGAGTGCTGCGGCTTCACCGGGGCCGGGCAGGGTGCGCAGTGTCGCCGGGCTGCAATAGATGGCATACCCAACACCTGCTGCCTCGATCAGGACGTGGTCCTCGGCAATGTAGTCTATGCGGCCTGAAACCTTGCCGATCATCGCGCGCCCTCCATGGCTCGGGCGATCCGGGCGCCGGTGCCAGCGGTCCAGGCATGACAGATGGCAATGGCGAGCGCGTCCGCCGCGTCCGCGCCCGCGACCTCGACCCCTGGCAGCAGCATGGCCACCATGTGCTGGATCTGCGTTTTATCGGCGTGGCCGACCCCGACCACGGCCTTCTTCACGGCATTGGGTGCGTACTCTCCGATGGGGAGCCCGTGTTGTGCCGGCACGAGCAGGGATATGGCGCGCGCCTGGCCGAGCTTCAGCGTGCCGGCGGCATCCTTGTTGACGAAGGTATGCTCGACCGCCGCCTGATCAGGCGCGTGCGTCCGGATCACCTCGTCGATCTGGGCGTAGAGATCTGCCAGACGGCCTGCCAGATCGCCCGCACCGGTGGTGCACACACCATGCGCCACGTGCTTCAGACGCCCGTTTTCCGAATCAATTACGCCCCATCCCGTGCGGCGAAGCCCTGGGTCAAACCCGATGACGCGCATAGCGCGCTCCTGCTCTTTTTGCTCTTTGTTAATTCGGTAGCACGAAACAGGAACAAAAGACAATGATTCCGGGCAAAAATGTTCTGGGAGCGACGTCCAGGTGTCGCTTTTTCTGGTTAATCGAGACATGCAAAAACTGCATGAGTCCTATGCACTTAGAGCATTTGTGCGGCACGCTTTCCGGCCCTATCTCGGCGTCATCGGGCGGCGATGGTCGCGGCCCTCACACTTAGTATCGGAGTTGCCGTTATGGCCATGATCGACACGCCGCGCACCGCGCCGTTCGGTGCAATTACAACTTTCCAGGCCACCACGTTCTTGATGAATGCTGTGGAGGCTGCGAAGTCCGCAGTCAGCAAGCGCATCGAGATCTACCGGACGGCAGATCAGCTTGCTCGCCTGAGCCCGGCCATGCTCGACGATATCGGCATTACGCCCGCCGACGTCGACAGCTACAGGCTCCGTGCCGGCCTGCTCTGAGCGAGAGAGCTTTTTGAACTCCAGGGTCGCCCCGCGCAGGGCGGCCCTTTCTATTTCCGCAGCCGTCGCAGTCTCAGGCTCGTCCATTCGCCTAGTGAGATCCGATCCACCGGCACCAGCCCGAACCCCCGGAAAACCGCCGACACGTTGCGCGCCTGCGGTGTCATGAGCCCGGCAAGGATCGCGTGACCTCCGGGTCTGATATGTCGTGCCATATCCGGTGCCATTCGTTTCAGTGGCCCGGCCAGGATATTTGCAAAGACTAAGTCCAGGGGTGCCGCATCGCGCAGAACCTCATGTCGGAAGCCCACGGCACAAGCCGTACGGACCCAGGGCCCGAGCATGTTGGCCCGGACATTCTCCAGCGCAGTGGCAGTTGCGACCGGGTCAATGTCGGTTGCCACGACTGGTATTCGGCAAGTGCGGGCTGCAGCCATCGCCAGCACCGCGGTCCCACAACCGATATCTGCCACCCGTGAAGGCCGATAGCCTTGCCGCAACATTCGCTCGAAGAGTTCGAGGCAGCCGCGCGTGGTTCCGTGATGCCCGGTCCCGAAGGCCATGGCGGCCTCGATCTTCAATCCGATGCGATTGACACCGACCCGATGGCTGTCGTGTGCGCCGAAGACGGTGAACCGTCCGGCATGAACCGGGTGAAGTTCACGGCGCACCTGGGCGACCCAGTCGCGATCCTCGATCCTGCTGACGGCAAAATCAGCGGCCCCGTGCAGGGCTGTGATCAGCGCAAGTCCGGCCACATCAGGCTTCTCGGTGAAGTAGCCGCCAACTTCCCATAGACCGGAGCCATCCTCCACCTCGAAGACGCCGATGCCGGTCGGCTCCGGGTTCAGAAGCTCCAGCGATTCGCCCAAAGCTTGTGCAGCCTCTGCGCCTCGCACGGTCGTCAGCGCGGAAAAACTCGCCATTTGCACCTCGATTTGTTGCGCATTGCGAAGTCTGTGCCGCAATTCGCTCACAATTGGCAAGGAAAGTCCGCCACCGTAGAACCACGCTTAGCGTGTGTTGTCGTTTCTGTTATTTTCCACCGCGATTTCGTTGCGTTACGGAATAACGCTGAGAACGGTGCAGATCGTACACGGGTGAGGCTGATGAGTGAGAAGAAACGGGGCTTGATGAATTCGGTGCGCCGCTTTTGGGGCGAGGAACAGGGGTCGATCACCATTCAGGTGCTGACGTTCTCGTTTCTGCTTCTGGCGACGACCGGGCTGGTGCTGGATTCCGGGCGCCTCTACACGCAGCATTCGCAGTAAGCCATCGGCCTAGTCTTAGCGCTTACGCTTTTCATACATTGGATGAGATCTACATTTGCGGATCAACTTCGTGCTGAATTTTTGGAAATTGCTGGTCGCA
>JBCDID010000174.1:0-7563 GCA_038749355.1 Pseudomonadota bacterium
ATGGGGCTCACCCGGTCGGGGAAATACGTTGAATTACCCCGGGTCCGTGCCTCCGCATCCAGCGCGGACCCCGGCGTCACGTAGTGGGCGACATCGGCGATGGCGACCCAAACCACATGCCCGCCTGGATTGGCCGGGTCGTCATCTGCCGCCGCGAAGACCGCATCATCATGGTCACGTGCATCGGCCGGGTCGATGGTGATGAGGGGCAACTCGCGCAGGTCTTCGCGGGCCCCAAGCTCCGTGACAGGTCGGGCCGCTGCCGCCTCATCAAGAGGCGCATGATCGAACGCGTACGGAATCTGGTGCTGCACCATGGCGATCAGCGAGACCTGCCGGGGAGCACCGGGCTCGCCATGGCGGTCCACGACGCGACCGCGTGGCAGACCCACCCGGCTGCGCTCCATCGCCTCGACCTCGACCAGTTCGCCGTCCTTGGCACCTTCGGTCTGCCCGCGCGGCACCAGCCACTCGTCCTGTTGGCGCTTGTCGACGGGGATGATCCGCCCACCTTGCGGAGCCTCGCGGAAGATGCCGAGCAGACGCGGGGCGGAGGCCGCGATCCGCTTCACCGGCTTCGCTTCGTAGGCATGATCCTCGCCGCGCACTGGACGCAGCTTTGCCAGCACCCTGTCGCCAGCCCCGAGTTCGCCGCGCGCCTTGAGCGGCTTGACGAGGACCCGGGGCGCGGGCCCGTCTTCATCCCAGCTATCCGGCTCGCCGAAGAGGTCCCCGTCACCATCCGTCCCCGTGACCCGAACCACGCCCACAGGGGGCAACTGCCCCGCCGGACGCACCTGCCGACGACGACGTTCGATCAGGCCGTCATCCTGCAGGTCCCGCAACAGATGCTTGAGCGCCACGCGGTCGCTGCCTTTCAGGCCGAACGCGCGCGTGATCTCGCGCTTGCCCGCGGAGCCGGGGTTCTCGGCCAGCCAGGCTAGCAACTCATCGCGAGAGGGAAGATTGGACATGGGCCGCCTCTAGCACGCGCGCGCGGTCACGTCATCGCCCTTGCAGCCCCTCAGGCGTCCTTCTTCGCCTTCGCGGTCTTGGCCTTGGTCGTCTTGCCCTTGGCCTTCGTCGACTTGCCTTTCCCGCCCTTCTTGGTCGCGGCCTTCTCCTGCACCAGCAGCAGCGCCTCGTCGAAGGTGATCTTCTGCGGATCCTTGTCCTTGGGCAGGGTCGCGTTGATCTTCTCCCACTTGATGTAGGGACCGTAGCGCCCATCCATCACGTTCATGGGCCCGCCCGCAGGGTGTTCGCCGAGCTCGCGCAGAGGCTTTGCCGCAGCACCGCGCCCGCCGCGCGCGGCCTTGCGAGCGATCAGCTCCATTGCGCGGTTCATGCCGACGGTCAGCACGTCGTCGCCATCTTCGAGGTTGGCGTAGGTGCGCTGGTGTTTGACATAAGGACCATATCGCCCGATCCCGGCCTCGATCGGCTCGCCGTCATCCGGGTGCGCGCCCACGAGCCGGGGCAGCGAAAGCAGGTTGAGCGCGATCTCCAGCGTCACATCAGCGGGTTCCATGCCCTTGCCGAGGCTGGAGCGTTTGGGCTTTTCCTTCGTCTCCGGATCCTGTTCGCCGAGTTGCACGTAAGGTCCGAAGCGGCCCGAGCGCAGGGAGACATCGACGCCGTTTTCGTCTTGTCCCAGCAGCTTGCCCTCGGGCGGGATGCCATCTGCGCTTTCCTCCTCACCGGCCAGCGGGCGAGTGTAGCGGCACTCCGGGTAGCGCGAGCAGCCGATGAAGGCTCCGCCTGACCGCGCGGTGCGCATCGAAAGCGTGCCGTTCTCGCAGACCTTGCAGGTGCGCGGATCCGTGCCGTCGCCCGGGTCGGGGAAGAGGTGCGGCGCGAGCACCTCGTTGATCTTCTCCAGCACTTCTGAGATGCGCAGCTCCGCCGTCTCATCCACAGCAGACCGGAAGTCCCGCCAGAACTTTGCCAGCAGCTCCTGCCAGTCGGCCCGCCCGCCGGAGACATCGTCGAGTTCTTCTTCCAGCCCGGCGGTGAAATCATAGGCAACATACCGCGAGAAGTAGTTCTCGAGGAACGCAATCACCAGGCGGCCCTTGTCCTCGGGCACCAGCCGGTTCTTGTCCTTCTTGACGTATTCGCGGTCCTGGATTGTCGTGATGATGGAGGCATAGGTGGAGGGGCGGCCGATGCCGAGCTCCTCCATTTTCTTGACCAGCGTCGCCTCAGTGTAGCGCGGCGGGGGCTGGGTGAAGTGCTGTTCGGGCAGGACCGATTGCGTGCCGAGGTTCGCGCCCTCAGAGATCTCGGGCAGGCGGCGGTCCTCGTCATCGACCAGCGTGTCGTCGCGGCCCTCCTCATAGACCTTCAGGAACCCGTCGAAGGTGACGACCTGGCCGGTGGCGCGCAGGCCGGTCTTGGCGGTCGCCTCTCCAATTTCGACCGTGGTGCGGCGGAAGCGGGCCGCCTCCATCTGGCTTGCGATGGCGCGCTTCCAGATCAGGTCGTAAAGGCGTCTTTGCGACGGCTCGACCGAGAGCTGGTCGGGCGAGACCGACATGCGGGTCGGGCGAATGCACTCATGCGCTTCCTGAGCATTCTTCGCCTTGTTCTTGTAGATGCGCGGTTTTTCGGGGACGTAGTTCGCGCCGTAGCGCTCCTTGATGGCGTCGCGCGCGGCCGAGACCGCCTCCGGCGCCATGTCGATCCCGTCCGTTCGCATATAGGTGATGTGCCCGGCCTCGTAGAGGCGTTGGGCGTTCTGCATCGCCTCGCGCGGACCCATGGAGAGCTTGCGGCTCGCCTCCTGCTGGAGGGTCGAGGTCATGAAGGGCGGTGCGGGATTGCGGGTCTGGGGCTTGGCCTCGACGGATCTGACCCAGAAGGCGGCGGCCTCGATGGCGGCCACGGCGGCCTTGGCCGCAGCCTCGTCGGGCAGGTCGTAGCGGTCGAGCTTCTTGCCATCCGGCGTGACTAGCCGCGCTTCGAACACATCGCCCGCGGGCGTGGTCATCATGACTTTGACGGACCAGTATTCGCGCGGTTTGAACGCCTCGATCTCCATCTCGCGCTCGACGATGAGACGCAGCGCCACGGACTGCACGCGGCCGGCGGAACGCGACCCGGGCAGCTTGCGCCACAAGACGGGTGAGAGCGTGAAGCCCACCAGGTAGTCCAGCGCGCGGCGGGCGAGGTAGGCCTCGACCAGCTCCATGTCGATATCGCGCGGCTGCGCCATGGCGTCGGTCACGGCACTCTTGGTGATCGCGTTGAAGACGACGCGCTTCACGTCCGTGGTCTTCTTGACCGCGCGGCGTTTGCGCAATGCCTCCAGCAGGTGCCACGAGATCGCCTCACCCTCGCGATCGGGGTCGGTGGCGAGGATCAGCGTCTCGTCGTCGCCCAACGCCTCGGCAATGGCGCGCACGTGCTTCTGCGACTTCGGATCGACCTCCCAGGTCATCTCGAAGCCCGCGTCCGGGTTCACCGAGCCGTCCTTCGCAGGCAGATCACGCACGTGGCCGTATGACGCGAGAACGGTGAAATCCTTGCCGAGATACGAATTGATCGTCTTTGCCTTGGCAGGGGATTCGACCACGACTACGGCCATGCGGCACTCCTCAATCGGGCTTTGTGCTGAGCGGACCTGAGACCCTGCGGGCCGTTTTCAGACGCATCACACGAAATCTGAAACGAGCCGAGGGGATCACTCGCCGCCCGGCCCGGGGTTTGGCGAGGGAACATGGGTCAGCCCCCCGTCCCTGTCAACCGCCGGTGGCGCGTGTCGGATGGTGCGGGGCGCCTTATTCCATGTTCAGGGCAATCATCCCGCCAGGCTGGATGCTGATTCGGCCCGCGAGGTCCAGCTCCAGAATCGCGAGCGACAGCTCGGAGGCCGAGACCCCGCATTCCCGGGCGATATCATCGATCTCGACCGGCTGCGGGCCCAAAAGACCGACGATCTGATCGGCGAGGGCTTCGTCCCCCATGCCGCCTTCTTCGTCGAAGTCCGCCAGCGCGTCGTAATCGTCGCGCATCGTGTCCTCGCCGAACATGTCGGCGTCGAACTCGAACTCCCGCCCGCCCTCGGCCAGCCCGATGGTGCGCGGCGCGGCAAGCGCCTCATCGACATCTCCGGCATGGCGCACGAGCGCCGCTCCATCACGAATCATGGCATTGCACCCCGCTGCTCGTGGATCCTCGGCCGCCCCCGGGCAGGCCATCACTTCGCGCCCCTGTTCCAGGGCGAACCGCGCCGTGATCAGGCTGCCCGACCGTGCGGCGGCCTCAATCAGCACAACGCCGCGGGAGAGCCCCGAGATCAGGCGATTGCGCCGCGGGAAGTGGCGCGAGGTCGGCTCCACGCCGAATGGCACTTCCGAGATTAGCGCACCTTCGTCTGCAAGTCGCTGATGGAGCTGTTCGTTCTCGGCGGGGTAGGGCATGTCCAGCCCGCCCGCGAGCACGGCGATTGTGCCGGTCGCCATGGCCGCGTCATGGGCCGCTGCGTCGACCCCGCGCGCCATGCCGGACACCACGACATGACCGTTAACGCCCAGTTCCCTTGCCAGCCGCCGCGCGGTCCTGAGCCCGAGCGCCGAGGCGTTCCGCGCGCCCACCAGCGCCACGGCGGATTCGCGCAGAAGATCCGTCCGACCGCGACACCAGATCAGCGGTGGTACGGGTTCCACCTGCCCCAGCAGATCCGGAAACTCAGGCTCGCCGGCCAACAGCAACTGGCAGCCGAGCCGGTCGCCGGTTTCCAGCTCCTCTTCCGCCTGATCGCGGGGACAGACCGTGTAATCGCGTTTCCCCCCGCGCGCAGCAAGCTCCGGCAATGCCTCGACCGCGCGCTCCGCCGTGCCGAACCGGCGCAGCATGTGGTGAAATGTGCGGGGGCCGACGTTCTGGCTGCGCGCCAGGCGCACGCGCGCCAGGTGTTCACGGGCAGAGATCCTCTCTTGGGAGGGGGTGGCATATGCCGGAGACTGCTCAACAGGCAACGCGACGGACATAAGGATTCTCCTCTTTGCCCGTACGAGGAACAGCGACTCTGGTTAAAGGCTCGTGAACAGCTCAGGATTTCTTGCCGATGCGCGGCTCCTGGCCCCGGATCAGGCGGGCAATGTTCTCGTGATGGCGGATCCAGATCCAGACCGCGAGCACTGCCCCGCACAACACCGCGCGTGGGCCGTCCAAAACCCAGAGCCAGACCGGGGTCAGCGCCGCCGCCGCGAGCGCCGATGCCGAGGAGATGCGCACCAGCACCGCTGTCACCAGCCAGGTCGCACAGGCCGCGAGCCCGGCCCAGAAGCTGAGCCCAAGGATCACGCCCAGGAATGTCGCGACGCCTTTGCCGCCCCGAAACTTCAACCAGACGGGCAGGCAATGGCCCAGTACCGCGCCTATCCCTGCCGCTTGTGCCGACAAGTCCCCTTCCGCCGACAGGAACCAGAAGGCAGGGACAAACCCCTTCAGCCCGTCCAGCAAAAGGGTCAGTAATGCTGCCATTTTATTGCCTGTGCGCAGGACGTTCGTGGCCCCGATATTCCCCGACCCGATCTTGCGCAGGTCCCCCAGCGCGAACAGGCGTGCCATCAGGATGCCGAACGGGATCGACCCGATCAGATAGCCGATGGCAAACGCCTCCAGCAGTTCCGGCCAGGCGCGCTCCCATCCCATGATCACGTGGAACATCTCAGCCCGAAGTCCCTTGATCGCCGTGCACGCGCTGTCCCGCAACCCAGGTTCCCAGTATGCGCCCCTGCATCGTGGTCCGGTCAAAGGGCGTGTTCTTCGACCGGGATTTCAGCGTCTCGCGGTCGAGCACGAAGGGGCTGTCCGGGTCGAACCAGACGAGGTCCGCGGGCGCGCCCTTGGTCAGTCGACCGCCGGGGAGGCCGAGGATCTCCGCAGGCCGCGTCGACAGGCGATGGAACAGCGTCACAAGGTCCAGCGGGCCGTCATGCACCAGCCTTAGCGAGGCGGGCAGGAGCGTCTCCAGCCCCACGGCACCGGGGGCGGCCTCCTCGAAGGGCAGACGCTTGGTCTCCTCGTCCTGCGGCAGGTGCGAGGAGTGGATCACATCGATCAGGCCCGAGGCCACGGCGTCCACGACCGCCAGCCGGTCCTGCTCGGCCCGCAGCGGTGGCGTCAGCTTGAAGAAGGTCCGCCAGTTGGCGATGTCGAACTCGTTCAACGTCAGGTGGTGGACGGAGGTCGCGGCGGTCACGGGCAGGCCGGCGTCACGCGCGCGTGACAGGGGGGCGAGGGCGCTCTCCGTGGTGATCTGATCGGCGTGGTAGCGCGCGCCCGTGCTCTCGACCAGCGCAAGGTCGCGTTCCAGCATCATCCGTTCGGCGATGGCGGGGACGGAGGGCAGGCCACGGCGGGAGGCGAACTCGCCGGAGGTCGCGCAAGCGCCCTTGGAAAGCGTCGATTCCTGCACGTGGTGGACGATTAGCGCACCGGTGCCCCTGGCATAGGTCATGATGGCGCGGAGGGTCTTGGCGTCCGCGACGGCGTTGTCGGCGTCGGTCAGGGCCACCGCGCCCGCGTCCAGCAGGAACCGCTGTTCGGTCATCTCGCGGCCTGCGAGGCCCCGGGTCAGGGCACCCATGACGGCGACGTTAACTTTTGAGGCGTCACGCGCGCGTGACAGCACGTACTCCACCAGGGCCGGATCGTCGAGGCAGGGGTCGGTGTCGGGCTGGGCGACCATGGTGGTGACCCCGCCTGCGGCGGCGGCGTCTCCGGCGGACTGGAAGGTCTCTCGGTGCTGGCCACCGGGCTCGCCGACGAAGACGCGCATGTCGATGATGCCGGGCGCGAGGGGGAGCCCTCGACAGTTAACAATTTCAGAATCAGAGGGCAGGTCGGGCGGGGTGCCCTGATGGACATCCTCGATGAGGCCATCCACGATGCGCACAGCGCCCGGCCCGCCATAGCCAGTCGTGGGGTCGATTAACCTTGCGTTAACAAAGTGCAAGGGGCCGGTCATTGAATCTGCCCCCCTTGCGCTTCAGCAGGAGCATTCGTTTGGGGTGCACCTACCGTTGCAGGCGCCGAGGCCGGTTTCTCCTGGATCAGAGGCACTAGAAGACCCGCTGCCACGACAGTTGCCGCCGCGATCATGATCCAGTTCAAGTGATGGCGCAGTCGCCTTAGTTGCGCGAACAAGTCTCGCGCACTTTCGCTACTTCGCAGCGTCCGTTCCCATGCCTTACGCTGTCCACCATCATTGAAGCCAAACGTCGTCTCGATCTGCTCAATGTATCGCGCAAGGACCTTCAGATGGGCGTAGCGGTTGGCGTAGTCGATCCAAGATACGACTGCGATCACGACGGGAGAGTAGACCAGAAGAAGCTGGATATCGTAGGGCACGCTCGCCTGACCCTGTGTGAAGGGCAGCCGCTCGAACACGACCAGCAGGTAACAGAAGGCGATGAGGGTGACGGCACGGCTCATGATCCGGTCAAGAATGGCCTCCTGACCGTCGATTTCGCGGCGCAGCGCCTTGAACTCCTCGAGGGCGAAGATCTCTTGCTTGGTGAGATTGGTCACGGCTGCTTCCCCCGCGCCAGC
>JBCDID010000175.1:0-7561 GCA_038749355.1 Pseudomonadota bacterium
GACCTCTTCGCGACATATGCGCCGACAGAAGGACCGCTCGATGGGATCAGTTTCGCAGCGGGTATCGACAACGTGACAGATCGCGAATACCGGCTACATCCAAACGATCTGAACCAACCCGGCATTGCCTTCAAAGCATCTGCGGCGATTGAGTTCTGACGGCCGGAGGAACTGAATCCTGTGCAAGGAGAGCCTTGATGACAAGAAATGCCTCAAGCCTGATTTCTGCTTTCACGGGGTTTCTCGTCGGCATCTTGTGTCTGACAGCTGCTCATGCCGAGGACCCGCAGCGCATCGTCGTGGCTGGTGGTGATCTGACCGAGATCGCCTTTGCTCTCGGTGCCGGGGAAGAGGTTGTTGGGGTGGACAGTACCTCGACACATCCGCAGGCCGCGAAAGACCGCGAGCAGATCGGATATGTCCGGCGGCTGTCGGCGGAGGGTGTGCTCTCCCTCTCGCCCGATTTGTTCATCGCGGCACATGATGCCGGGCCTGAGGCCGCCATGGCACAGCTCGAAGCGGCCGGAGTGAACGTCCAGAAGATGCCGGACGCGGCGTCGGTGGAGGACATTCCGGCCAAGATTGTGGCTGTTGGAAAGGCGCTTGACCGCGAAGAAGCGGCGTCCGCTTTGGCCAATGAGTTTGCGACTACCCTCCGCACGGTAGAACAGAAAGTCGCCAAGCTGGATGGCACGCCCAAGGTGCTGTTCGTTCTGTCCGTTCAGCGCGGCACACCGCTGGTCGGCGGCTCCAACACTTCTGCTCAGGAGATGATCGAACGTGCCGGAGGCATCAACGCCGCGACCGGTTTCGAGGGGTACAAACCGATGTCGCGGGAGGCCATCATCAACGCGGCACCTGACGTGCTTCTGATGATGGAGAGCCATGCGGGACGGTCAGGTGGTCTTGAGGCTGTGCTCGAGATGCCCGAGTTGGCGATGACACCTGCAGGTCAGAGCGGGCGCGCGGTTACCATGGACGGGATGTTGCTCCTGGGCTTTGGTCCGAGAACCCCAGATGCGATCGCGGAACTGGCGCGCGCGCTGCACCCGGAGGCCGCAGCCAAGGCCGGTCTGTGAGCGCCACAACGGAGCAACTCGCCCACCGGCGCTCAACCCTATCCCGCAGCCGCCTCGGCTTGATGCTACTCAGCGTGCTTTGTCTTTGCGTGATGGTTGCAGAGTTGGCGCTGGGACCTGTCACGATTCCACCCGACCGGATCCTTGCCGTGCTCTCGGGCAGCGGGACACAGGCCGAACATGCGATCTTCTGGCAGATCCGCGCACCCCGCATGCTGCTGGGGATTGCGACCGGGGTGGCACTCGCGTTCTCTGGCGCCGCCCTGCAAGGCCTACTGCGCAATCCGCTGGCAGAACCAGGGCTCATCGGCGTGACCGCAGGGGCCTCCATGGGCGCAGTCACCGTAATCGTCCTTGGCGGTGCACTGCTGGTGCCTGCCGTGATCGCACCATTCATGCTCCCTCTCGCAGCGTTCATCGGCAGTGCTGTGGTGGTCGCTATCCTCTTCGTCCTTGCCGCGGGCGGACGGGGCCAGTCGATCACCATTCTCATCCTGGCAGGTGTCGCGCTCAACGCCATTGCCGGCGCGTTCATCGGGGTGCTCGTCTACATCTCCGACGATCAGCAACTCCGGGATCTGACGTTCTGGACCATGGGCTCACTCGGTACAGCGCAGGCGGAGCTGGTGGTGATCGTCTCATGCCTCGCTCTGGCGACTGTGCCGGTTTTTGTCTGGCAGACCAGAGCGTTGGATCTCCTGCAGTTGGGAGACCGGGCCGCATTTCATTCCGGTCTGAATGTAACCAAGTCCCGCTTATTGATTGGCGGGTCCACTGCCCTTTCCGTTGGTGCGGTGACGTGCGCTGCTGGTCCCATCGGCTTCATTGGTCTGGTGGCGCCCCACATCGCGCGGTTGCTGTTCGGGCCAGTCCATGCGGTTCTCCTGCCCGCTGCTGCCCTGATCGGAGTGGTGCTGGTTCTGTCAGCCGATCTCGCCGTGCGCATGGCGGTGCCACCTGCAGAGCCGCCCATAGGTCTTGCGACCAGCCTCATCGGCGGGCCATTCTTCCTCTGGCTTGTGCTCAACCAGATCCGAAAGGGACAGAGGATTGCTTAGCGCAAACGGCCTTTCAGTCGTTCTTGGCGGTCGTGCAGTTCTGCAGGGCGCCAATGTCGCGATCCGCGAGGGCGAGGTCGTGGCCGTTCTGGGTCCGAACGGTGCAGGCAAATCCACTTTGCTTGCAGCTCTTACCGGGGCATTGGTGCCGAGCGAAGGCAATGTCTTTTATGGCGACCGAGAACTCCCGAAGATTGGTGTATCCGAGCTCGCGCTGCTCCGTGCCGTGCTTGAGCAGACGCCCGCCCGCGACCTCGACTTCACTGTGCAGGAGCTTCTCGAACTGGCCCTGGATCGCGCGATCCCGCCCGAAGACGCCTCGGTCATCGTCGCGCGCGCGCTGAACACCATGGACATCGAACGGTACACGACTACGCGAATTCGGGCCTTGTCGGGTGGCGAAGCGCACCGGGCGCACATGGCCCGCGTGCTCGCCCAGCTTTGGGCGGGTCGGCACCTTGGGCGCGGACGTTATCTACTGGTGGATGAGCCAACGGCCAGTCTTGATCTCCGGCACCAATCCAGCGTACTGCGCGCGGTGCGCGAGGCGGCCGACGACGGTGCAGGCGTGTTGATCATCCTGCATGAGCTCAATCAGGCAATGGCCATCGCAGACCGAGTGGTACTGCTGGCGGACGGCCGGATCGCGATGGAGGGGACGCCTGCGGAGGTTCTTGTACCCGAGGTTCTGGAGCCGGTTTACGGTGTGCCGATTGATCTGATCGAACATCGGCAAGGCCACATGCTTTCACCGAGATACGCAGTTCCAAGCAAACAGAATTCAACAAGTCAGCTACGAGAGGAGACAACAGATGTTCGTTGCGATGAACCGGTTTAAGGTCGTCAAGGGCAGTGAAGAGGCGTTCGAAGCGGTCTGGAAGGGCCGTGATACCAAGTTGGGAGAGATGAAGGGCTTCGTCGACTTCCACTTGCTGCGTGGGCCGGAGGGAGAGGAACACACCCTCTACGCCTCCCACACGATCTGGGCCAGCCGCGAAGACTTCGAAGCCTGGACGAAATCCCAGCAGTTCCGCGATGCGCACAAGGACGCCGGAAGCAACAAGGTTCTTTATCAGGGCCACCCGGAATTCGAAGGCTTCAGCGCGGTGGATGGCGCCTGAGGCTACTTCTTTGTGAAACGGATGGGGATATTGACGGACGCCTGATTTCTCCCCATCTCTTCTGGGATGCGGGGGTAGCTGCGCACCCGTTTGGCTGCGGCAATGGCCGCTTCATCCAGCATTGATGAGCCGGATGACTTTACAAGGCTCACACTGAGCAGTTTCCCACTTGCACTTAACGTGACGCGGATCATGGCGCGCCCGGTGACGCCCCGTCGCTCGGCGCGGCGTGGATACTTCTTCTTCCGCGCGACAGCGCGCTGAACGCCGCTCACCCATCCCTTCTTTGCGGACGCGATTGCGGCTGTGGTGAAGCTTCCGGTATTGGACGCCCCACCAGCACCTTCCGTTCGAGCGGTTGCTTTGCTGTTGTCTTCACCCTGGTTGCCTTGTTGCGCGGGCGCCGTACCGGTCTCCGCCTTGGCTGCCTGCGCGGGCTTCGCGGGTTCTTTCTTCTTCGCAGTCTGTTTCTTGACAGGTTTCTTCTTCTTTTGCGCCGCTGGCTTTTTCTTCTGCACCTTGGGCTTCGTGACCACTTCACGCGGAATGCGGTCGAGCGGTTTGGCGACGGGCAATGCCGCGATCCTGGGCGCCGGGCCGGTATCCTCGGGTTCGGGTTCGACCTCCGGGATGCGCGGAGCCGCCAGGGACGGCACAGCCGGTGCTTCAGGCCGGTTCAATTCAGTTGGCTGCGGCAGCGCGGCCAGGACCTCGTCGCGTTTGGGAACCTCCGGCTCCTTTGGTTGCTGAAGCGGCTGGAGATCTTGCGGCTCAGCGCGCTCCCTGTTCGGATCCGGCTCGGGTTCGATCTCTCGCGGTTTGACCTTCAGGTCGTTCGGCACCGGGAGGGCCGGACCGAGATCCGTGCGCGGAAGCTCCGCAAGCTCAAGATCCTGAGCCTCTTGCACTTCAGGCGTGCGCGTATCCGGTGGCGGTGCGGCTGCGGTCTCCGGCAACTGGGCTGCGGTCACAGGCGCGCTCATCGTCGGCGGGGATGGCTGCGCATTGTTTGCCAACGGCGGATCGACTGGCGTGACCGGCGCGGGGGTCGCGATGTCCGGTGACGTCAGTTCCGCAAGAGGATCGACTTCCGCGTCCTCTGTTACCTGCTCTTCCAGCTCGGTTGTCTCGGCAATCTCCGGCTCTTCGTCCCAGCTCTCCACCAACTCGGCCAAATCGTCAGACATAGCCTCCATTGTCGAACCAGCAGCCGTGATACCGCCCGCGGTCGGCAGGGCACCGGTCTCAGTGTTCCAGAGCACCGCGACATGCAGCAGCACTGCGAAGACCATGAAGAGGAGGAACTCGACGCGCCGCATTATTCCACCGATACAGCGATGAGCTGACTTTGCGTGACGCCTGCTCCAGCGAGGCGCTTCAGCAACCGCGCAATGGCCTGTCCACTTACCTTTCGGTCGGCGCGAATAGTGAGGGGTGGCAGATTATCTCCGTTCTGCCGTGCACTGGAGATCGCCGCAACCGCCGCATCATCTTTCAACTCGCCCCAGACCAAATCCCCTTCCGCGGACACGAAGAGCGGTTGGCTGGCCTCCGCCGGATCTTCAGCGCGGCTCTCGGGTGGGGCCACTTCGAAGGGTTCCGACGGCGCGATGGTCGCGGTCATCAGGAAGAAGATCAGAAGCAGGAACACGACGTTGATCATGGGCACGACGCTTTCTGCGCGCGGTTTCTGCTGTGCCGTGCCGAACTCCATGGCGTTATTCCGCAACCACGACGCGCTGGATGCCTGCGGCCGAAAGCCGGTCCATGACGTCCACGAGCTCCTGGAGGGTAGCGTCCTCTTCCGCGCGAAGAACCACAATGGCATCGGTCGATGGCATCAGAGCGACGAGTTTGTCAGTCAGATCTTCGGGAGCAACGACAGAGCCGTTCAGCCGCACAGCATCCCGGCCCACTGTAATCAGCCGGGGTGCGCCCTCGTAAGTTCCGCCTCCGGCCATCGCGGGCGACAGCGGGATAGCGTTGTCCAGGCCAAAGCGTGCTGCCAGCATGAAGAACACAAGCAGCAGAAATACCACGTCGATCATCGGCGTGAGACTGGGCCTGCGCTGACGCCTCGGTTCGCCGAGAGAAATCGCCCTATTCGGCTGCATGGCGCATCAACGTCTGGTTCGGACGCGCGAACACACGCGTGGCTATGTCCTCAAGATCGTGCCGCAGCCGATCCGTGATGCTTTCGAACCATGTGAGCGCTGCCGACGCCGGGATTGCAACGGCCATGCCTGCCGCCGTGGTGAGAAGCGCCTCCCAGATCCCTCCTGCCAGCGCGGACGGGTCCGCACGACTTCCCGCAGCCTGCAGCGTCTGGAACGCTGCGATCATGCCCAGCACAGTTCCCAATAGCCCAAGCAGGGGCGCGATCGTGGCGATCAACTCAAGCGCACGAAGGCCCGAGCGCGCGTCCGAGATCTGCCCTTTGGCGACGCGAACAACTTCGTCACGCGCGTCAGGTTCACTCCAGGACGGATCGGCCGCGCAGCGCATGGCGACGGTTGCCAGCCGGGCGCGCAGCCCCTTCCCAGCGGACGCCACTTCAATGGCTTCGAGATCCCGATAGTTCTGCCATTCGGCCACTGCGACTTCGGCACGTCTTGTGCGCCAGACGCCGATCCATGAAAGCCGCCAGAGTTTCCACAGAATGATCGCCAAGGTAAGTACGGATAGCGCGGCAATGGCCCAGATCGCCAAGCCACCCTTCTCCAGCAGTTCACCTGCTGGCCCGAGCATGTCGATCATGGAAGTCGCATCGCCAGCCGCCGGCTCTGCAACAACAGATTGAACAAGCTCGCCAGAGTCGTCTGACATCTCGGCCCCCGTGCCAAAGCTGATTTGTGGGCACTGGCGTGGAGCATGCAGCCCCTGGCTTGCGCGTGTATCTGACAAGTTTAGTCGGAAACTCTTTTCCCGACCAAATCAGTCTGTTATCACTATGTGAGTCGCAGCCACCGGGTCAACAGACAAGCCTGGCAGCCAACGGGGAAACGGATGTTCGTGATAGGTGATCATGTCAACTCTGCCCGAAGACCTTGTGAAGAGTTCGCCGAGCAAGTCTTCCCAACTGCGCGATCGATCAGCGCCAAGGGGATCTGCTGTAGGCATCCACGAGGACTTCGGTGATGAGACAACCCGCCTTGTCGAACACATGCTTCGGCAGTGGAGGCAACCATGACCGCTATTTTGGCATCAGACGATACGCCCGACAGGCAGAAGACGGACTTCAAGCCCCTGAAGCTCACAAGCGCACAGGTTCTGCAGGGCCTAAGACGCGTGATTATCGATCACGAAGGAACCGAGTATACGCTTCACCTAACCAAGCAGAACAAGTTGCTTCTGACCAAATGAAGTCACGGCGCGTGAAGTTCGCCGTCGACCCACTGCTAAGCGCGGACGACGGTGAGCATGTCGGCGAGATCCAGGACCTCACGACCGAAGAACAGCATATCCTGCGGGCGATCCGGATCTGGATGGGCGGTCCTGCCCATCACTGGCAGTTGCGATCCTTCCTTCATGCTGCAGGTGTGCGATCCCACCAGGTGAAATCGTTGCACCGGGCGCTCGACGCGTTCATGGCAAATATCGCGATTGCGCTTGAGCGACAGCTATGGCGGCATATGCCCTGTTGTCCCCAAGTCAGCCGGGACGAGCGCCTGCTCCTCGACCTCCTGCACAGTGCAGGGACGGGCGAGCACCAGACTGCAGTCAGCCACGCACATATGATTTCACGCAAAGACAGAGTCGAAGCCGTTGCAGACGCGGCAGCCTGGCTGTCAGAAGAGACGCAACGTGCCTTCAAGCCGGAACTTTCCGGAGTGCGACACGAGTCGTCAGTCGCACCAGTCCTTCACTAGACATTCAGCCTAACCAGAACGGGGAGCAACCCAATGAACATCTTGAAACTCAGTGTACCAGCGATCCTTGCCGCCAGTGTCTCGACCCTCGCGTTCGGCGCCGACAAGGCCGGTGTCATCGACAACTACGGCGACATTGCCGAAGCGAAGTACGCGGACAGTCTGACGACAGCGCGTGCCCTCGGTGACGCAGTGGATGCACTGGTAGCCTCGCCCTCCCCAATGGCGCTTTTCGCGGCAAGAGACGCCTGGCTGCGTGCGCGCGTGCCCTACCAGCAGACCGAGGTCTACAGGTTCGGGAATGCGATCGTGGACGACTGGGAGGGCAAGGTGAACGCCTGGCCGTTGGATGAAGGTCTGATCGATTATGTGGATGGCTCCTATGGCGGCCCCACCGAGGAGAATGAGTACGCCGCGCTCAACGTCGTGGCGAA
>JBCDID010000176.1:0-7532 GCA_038749355.1 Pseudomonadota bacterium
CTGGAATTCACAATCCTCGAGCAGCAGAAGCGCCCCATCTCGGCCACCGCCGATCATCTCGAGGTGCGCGACGTGCAGCGGGTCGAGATCGCGGCGGCCTCGGAGATCGAACTGCAATTGCTTTACAATCCCGGTCACGGCCTTGAAGAGCGGTTGTTGCGGGAACAGTTCACGGTCTAGATAGGCGGCGGTGCGTCAACCCCGCGCGGGGCGCGGGAACGACTCACCCTACGCGGGGCGTATGGCGTCCAGAACGATTAGGCGAATGCGGACGGGCACATGACGGTACAGGAACAGGTGCGGTACTGGGGGATCGGCTCGCTGATCTTCATCGTCTTGCTCTGGCTGTTGGCCGAGGCACTGTTGCCCTTCGTGCTGGGGGCGGCCATTGCCTATCTGACCGACCCGCTTGCCGACTGGCTGGAAGAACACGGCCTGTCCCGCGTGCTCGCCACCATCCTGATCACCATCGTCTCCATCGGCACGGTCATCATCGCGTTCCTACTGGTCCTGCCGCTTCTGATCGATCAGATCCGCGATCTTGTGGCCGCCGCACCCGGCTATGTGGACGAGGCGCGTCGTCTGGCCGCCTTCTACCTCCCCGAGATCGAGACCGAAGGCAGTTTCCTCAACACGGCTTTGCAGAACCTGCGCGAGAATGCGCAGAGCTGGTCCGTGGGGCTTTTGCAGAAGGCCTGGTCCGGCGGTCTAGCCCTGGTCAATTTCCTCGCTGTTCTGCTGGTCACCCCCGTGGTCGCCTTCTACCTGCTGATGGATTGGGACCGCATGGTCGAGGGCATCGACGATTTCCTGCCCCGCGAGCATCGCGACGAGATCCACCATATCGCCCGGGATCTGGACCGTGTCATGTCGGGCTTCGTTCGCGGGCAACTCACCGTCTGCATGATCCTCGGCATCTTCTACGCAGTGGGGCTGATGGTCATCGGCCTCAACTTCGGCATGTTGATCGGTGTCTTTGCCGGGCTCATCAGCTTCATCCCGTTCGTCGGGTCCATTCTCGGCGGGTTGCTGTCCATCGGCGTGGCCATGGCGCAGTTCTGGAATGATCCGGTCTGGATCGTCGCGGTCGCGGTGATCTTCGTGATGGGACAGGCGGCGGAAGGGAACTTCCTGACACCCAAGCTGGTCGGCGACAAGGTGGGCCTGCACCCCGTCTGGCTGATGTTCGCCCTGTCCGCGTTCGGCGTGGTGTTCGGGTTCGTGGGGTTGCTGGTGGCAGTGCCTGCCGCCGCCGCCATCGGCGTGATCGGACGCTACACGGCCAACCAGTACAAGCGCGGGCGGCTCTACCAAGGATCCGACGCCTGGCGCGCCGCACTGGACGGCGACAAGGCCACGGGTCCGGACGACCGAAACGTATGACCGAGCGCAAGCCTGAACAACTGGCGCTGCCGTTGGCCTACCAACCGGCGCGAGGGCGCGAGACGTTTCTGGTCTCGGAGTCGAACCGGGCCGCCTGGGGGGCGGTGACACGAGCGGACGCGCCCCGCAGGCTCGTGCTCAGCGGGCCGGAGGGCGCAGGCAAGACCCATCTCGCCTCCATCTGGGGGGAGAGCAACCATGCCCTTCGCGTCACCGCCCGCGAGATGACCGAGCAGCGGCAGGCGCAACTGATCGGGGCACCTGCCGTGGTGATCGAGGATGTGGACCGACTGGCCAAGCTGCCCGGGCCCGCTGCCCGGCAGGTCGAGACGCTCATCTTTCACCTCTGCAATCTCGCTGCCGCCGAGGACATGGCGCTGCTGATCACGGGCCGCGCGGCACCCGCGCATTGGCGGCTCACCATCCCAGATGTCGCATCGAGGTTGACGGCGCTGCCACATGTGCCCATTTCTCCCCCAGACGACGAACTGCTTTCGGCGGTCCTCCACAAACTGGTAGCTGATCGCCAGATGCTGCTGGGGGACGACGTGGTTGTCTTCCTGCTGCGCCGGATGGAGCGCTCATTCGCGGCGGCGGAAGACCTGATCGAACGGCTGGACCGCCTGGCCCTTGCGCGCCGCAAGCCGATCACGAGGCCGCTGGCGCGGGAGCTGTTCCGGGACGAGGAAGCGACAGAGGGGGAAGGAGAGATTTGAACATGCGCGCGGATTTCCTGAACACGGTTGTGTCGCCTGCCGATCCGGCGGTGATCCCGCAGCCTGTGGCCGAGCGCTATTTCAATCGCGAGCTTTCCTGGCTGGCCTTCAACGAGCGCGTGCTGGAGGAGGCGGACAACCCCCGCCATCCCCTGTTCGAACGGCTGAAATTCCTGTCGATCTCCGGCTCCAACCTCGACGAGTTCTACAATGTGCGCGTCGCGGGTCTGCGTGGCCAGATGCGGGCAGGGGTCGAGCGGCGCTCGCTGGACGGGCGCACCGCTGCACAGCAGCTCGAACTGATCGACGCCAAGTGCTCCAAGCTGCAGCGCCAGCAACAGGACATCTGGGCCCGGTTGCGCAGTCTGCTTGCCGGTGAAGGCGTGCACGTGGTCGAGCCCGGCGATCTGAGCGCCGATGACCGCGCCGCCATGGACGACCTTTTCGTGCGGCAGATCTTTCCGGTGCTGACGCCAATGGCGCTCGATCCCGCGCATCCGTTTCCGTTCATCCCCAATATGGGGCTGGCGCTTGCTCTGCAGATGGAGCGGGAACTGGATGGCGAGATCCTGAACGCACTGGTCCTGATCCCCTCACAGGTCGACCGCTTCCGGCGGCTCGCGGACGGCCCGAACGGCGAAATCCGGTATCTGAGGCTCGAAGACCTGCTGCTCCTGTTTCTGGACCAGCTCTTTCCCGGTTACCGGTCGATCGGGCGCTGCATCTTCCGGGTGCTTCGCGACTCGGACATTGAGATCGAGGAAGAGGCCGAGGATCTGGTGCGCGAGTTTGAGACGGCGCTGAAACGCCGTCGCAAGGGCCGCGCCATCCGGCTCAAGGTGAACGCTGACGCGCCCGAGGTGCTGAAGCAGATGATCGTCGACCGCCTGGAGATCGAACCGAGCGAGATCATCGAGGTCGACGGCATCGTCGGCATTGCCGACCTGAGCCGTCTGATCACCGATGATCGCGAGGGGCTCGCCTGGGTGCCGTACCTGCCGCGCCTGCCAGAGCGTGTGCGCGACCATGACGGGGATATCTTCGCCGCCGTGCGCCAAAAGGATGTGCTGCTGCATCATCCCTATGAGAGCTTCGAGACGGTGGTGGATTTCATTCGCCAGGCGGCGCGCGATCCCCATGTGATCGCCATCAAGCAGACGCTCTACCGCACGTCCAAGGACAGTCCCATCGTGCAGGCTCTCTGCGAGGCAGCGGAGGACGGTAAGTCAGTGACCGCCTTGGTCGAGCTGAAGGCGCGTTTCGACGAGGCCGCCAACATCCAGCTTGCCCGCCAATTGGAACGCGCGGGCGTGCAAGTCGTATTCGGCTTCGTCGACTGGAAGACCCACGCCAAGATCAGCATCGTGGTGCGCCGCGAGGGCCGCGATCTGGTCACCTACACCCATTTCGGCACCGGGAACTACCACCCGATCACCGCGCGTTTCTACACGGACATGTCCATGTTCACCTGCTCGCCCGAGCACGCGCGGGATGCGGCCAAGATCTTCAACTTCATCACCGGTTATGCGGAACCGGCGGGTTTGAAGGCAGTGCAGACAGCCCCTCTGACACTCAAGTCCACGCTGCTCGACTGCATCGAGGCGGAGATCGAGCATGCCCAGGCGGGCCGACCTGCACAAGTCTGGGCCAAGATGAACTCGCTCTTCGAGGGCGAGGTGATCGAGGCGCTTTACCGGGCCTCGCAGGCGGGTGTGCGCATTGATCTTGTGGTGCGCGGGATCTGCGGCCTCAGACCCGGCGTGCCCGGGCTCTCGGACAACATCCGCGTCAAGTCGATCATCGGGCGGTTCCTGGAACACTCCCGCATCGTCTGTTTCGGCAATGGCCACGGATTGCCGTCCGACCATGCGCGGGTGTTCATCTCGTCCGCCGACTGGATGGACCGCAACCTCAACCGCCGGGTCGAGACATTGGTCGAGGTCACCAACCCCACCGTGCACGCCCAGATCATCCACCAGGTCATGGCGGGCAACCTGCATGACGAGGCGCAAAGCTGGGTCCTGCAGCCCGATGGCACCTACCTGCGCGCAGAGGGCGCGGCAGGCGAGGAACTTTTCAATTGCCATGAGTTCTTCATGAAGTATCCCTCTCTCTCGGGCAGGGGACGCAGCGGGACCGCCGATGCGCCGCGCCTGACCCAGGTGGCACGGGAAGCCGCCGAGTAGCGAGACGAGGGGCACGGGACCGCTGACAACGCGGAGTGCGATTAAATCGGGTCGCGGTGCGCGCCGCGGCACGGGGCAAGGCCGACAGGGGAGCCTGTTCGGCGGCCCGCTGCTTTCCTTTGACAGACCGAGGCCAGAGCATGACCGGATCGGCGTGGTGGACGTCGGATCGAACTCCGTGCGTATGGTCGTCTTTGAAGGTGGCCGCCGTTGCCCCGCTATGGTCTTCAACGAAAAAGTTCTTTGCGGACTTGGCAGCGACCTGCAGTCCACCGGGCGACTGGCTCCCGAGGGCACGGCCCGCGCGCTCCACGCGCTGAAACGGTTCGTGGCGCTCGCGCCGGGGCTCAAGATCGGATCGCTGGCGGGTGTGGCCACGGCTGCCGTGAGGGACGCCGAGGATGGGCAGGACTTCTGTGCCCGCGTGTTCGAGGAGACGGGCATCCGGCTGGACGTGGCCAGCGGCGAAGACGAGGCGCGCCTCGCCGCACAGGGGGTGCTCTTCGGCGTGCCCAAGGCGCATGGGCTGGTGGTCGACCTTGGGGGCGCGTCCATGGAGCTCTGCCCGATCCGCAATGGCCGCAGCGGGGCCGGGGTGAGCACCCCGCTCGGGCCACTGCGCCTGCAATACGCCCCTCTTGCCGGGCTGGCCGCGAAGGCGGAGCTTATGCGCTATCAGGAGCGTTATGCCGAGACGGCGCGGCGGCTCTACCTTGTCGGCGGGTCCTGGCGCGCACTGGGCCGGGTTGCCATTGAGCGCAACAATCACCCGATGTCGGTGCTGCACGAGTACCGCTTCGACAGGGAGAGCGCACTGGATGTCGCCCGGTTCCTGACGACGTCTGATGACGAAGAAATCGGCAAGCTCTCGGGCGTGTCCTCAGGCCGGGTGAAGCACCTGCCCATGGCCGGGATGCTGCTTGAGACCCTGCTGGATGTGTTCCAGACCGAGGATGTCGTGATTTCCGGCTTCGGCCTGCGCGAGGGCGTCTGTTTCGAATACCTGCCGCTGGCGATCAAGCGCGAGGACCCGCTGATCTCGACCTGCCTGGGGCAGGAGACCACGCGCGCGCGAATGCCGGGGTTCGGCAAGGAGTTGGGGCGGTGGATCATCGACGCCATCGGACCACAGGATTCTGACGAGGACCGGCTGATCCGCGCCGCCTGCCATCTGGTGGATGTGTCCTGGCGGGCGCATCCCGACTACCGGGCGCGCAGCTGCATCGAGGTGGTCACGCGGGTGAACGTCTCAGGCGCAGGTCACCGGGCGCGGGCCTATATGGGTGCGATGCTGCTGAACCGGTACAAGGGCGGGCGCAAGGCGATGGCGGCGGAACCGGCCATGGGCCTGTTGACGGATGAGCGGAAGGACCGGGCCTCCGCCATTGGCGCACTGATGCGGCTCGGTTGCACGATCTCCGGTGCGACGCCGGGCTACCTCAGGCGGATGCCGCTGAGCCTGGACAAGGACCACCTGACCCTCACGCTGCGTGGCGATGCAGAGGTCGTGATGGGCGAGGAGATCGAGAAGCGTCTCGGTCAGGCCGCGCGCGCGTTCGGGGTGGATCCGAAGGTCGCGACCTGACCTTCCTGCATCAGAAGACGAACGCGTCGTCGGTGAAGTCCGTGCCCTCTACCGGCGCCGGCGGCTCGACCTCGGACGCCTCCGGGTCGTCGGTCGGATCAGGCTGCGTGCGCCCGTAAGCGGGGTCGAACGTGTCGAGATCGGGCAACTCGGTGAAGATGAACAGGATGGTGTCCGGGTCGACGAGGATCAGCCCGGCGTCCGGCCCCGGCGTGTCCTCGGCTGAATCCGGCAGGTCACCCTTGGCCTCCGCATCCGGGTCGGTCAGGATTTCTTCCTCGTTCGGCCCGGGACCACTGCCCGCCTTCTCCAGCTTCTCCTTCGCGGTATCGCTGAGCGCAGAGGGTCCGCCATCGGCGCCCGGCTCGACAGGTGTGGTGTCGTCATCCTCAGACCCCTTCGGCTCGATGTCCTCGGTCTTTTCCGAGATCAGCTTGCCGTCTCCGTCATAGGTCTTGGTGGTCACGACCGTCTTGCCATCCTCGGTTTGCTCGGTTGAGACCACAATTCGACTCGTAACGTTGCCTTTCTCGTCGAACTCTTCGTAGGTCACCGTGCCATCGGCATCCTCGGTTCGGCGAGACGAGATGCGGCCTTCGCTGTCGTATAGCGTATCTACGGAACTGCCGTCGCTGTTGTGCTCTTCGGTCTGCTCCACGCGGCCGTTCTTCTTGTGCGTGACGCGCCAGGTGACGATCTCGTCCTTCTGATCGCCCTCACCATAGACCGGGTCGTATTCCGAGACGCTTCCGTTCTCGTTCGTACGGACCACTCCTGTGACCTTCCAGTTGTTGTCGATGGTGACCACGGATCCGTCGCCGTGATAGACGAGTTTGCCGATAATCTTGTTCTGAGAGAAATCGTAGTTCGTATGGACCTTGACCACCCCGCCTTGTGCAATGGGGTAGGGACTCGGGAACCAGTCGAACAGGTCGGACTGGTCCATCGGGTCGGGCGGTTTGAACCCCTCCGGCGGCTTCGCGCCAATGTCGAGCCAATCAACCTCCCCCAGCGTACTCCCTTCCACAACGTCGATCTCCACGCCAAGCGAGGCGAGCGCTTCCAGCTCCGCCAACAGGTCATCATGCTGGGGAGCCTTCTCGGCTTTTGCCGCCTCCTCCGCGATTGCAAGCAGGGCGAGCTCGGCCTTCGGGTCGTCCGGCAGTGTCACGATAATCTGGGCGTTGCGGGTCGCGAGAACGTAGGTGGTCATGTTCTATGTCCAATCAAAAAGTCCATGCATCAGTGTGGGGGCATGATCGGCGACGGAGCTTTGCTGCGCAGTAACGGACGTCACGTCGCGCGGTGCTCCCCAAGGATTCCGGTTCCGCGCGCGTCCAAGGATCAGGTCGTCGCCCCGGTGGCGCAGGACCCAAACTGAATTGCAACCATCGGGCTTTGCCCCTACACCCTGTCGCGATTGCGATCCGGACCCGTGAGAGAACCCAATGCGTCTGACCCGTTACTTCCTGCCCGTGCTCAAGGAAACGCCCTCCGAGGCGCAGATTGTCTCGCACCGCTTGATGCTGCGTGCCGGCATGATCCGTCAGGCGAGCGCCGGGATCTATTCCTGGCTTCCTCTGGGCTACAAAGTGCTGCGCCGGATCGAGCAGATCGTGCACGAAGAACAGATCCGCGCGGGCCACATCCCGATGCTGATGC
>JBCDID010000177.1:0-7463 GCA_038749355.1 Pseudomonadota bacterium
GCCTCGCGCAGCGGCAATGAGGCCACCAGCGACATCACCGAACCGAGACCCTGCTCGCCTTCATCCGGGACCGGTCCGCCCGGCAGCTCGTCCGCCGAGATCTCAGCCCCATCGCCGCCCAGGATCAGCACTTGTTCCATCAGATTTCGCAACTGGCGTACATTTCCGGGCCATTCACGCGTCTGTAGGGCGGCAATACAGCCCTCGGTCAGCTTACGCCTAGCCAACCCCTGATCCGTGGCCAGCAGATCCAGGAAGTGATCGGCAAGCTCGGGGATGTCCTCGCGACGGCGTTCCAGATGGGGCACCTCTATGGGAACCACGCTCAGCCGATGATAGAGATCCTCGCGGAACGCGCCATCGCGGATCAGCTTTGCCAAATCCCTGTTCGAGGCGGAGATCACGCGCACGTCGACCCGCACTGTCGAGGCGCCGCCCAGTCGCGTGAATGCCTGATCCACCAGCACACGCAGGATCTTGGACTGGGTCCCAGGCGGCATCTCGCCGACTTCGTCGATGAAGAGCGTGCCGCCGTCAGCGCGCTCGAACACTCCCGCATGCTGCGCTGCGCCTTCGTTCTCGCGCCCGAAGAGCACCTCCTCCATGCGGTCCGGTTCGATGGAGGCCGCGTTGACCACGACAAACGGTTTCTCCGCACGCTCTGAGTTCGCATGAATGAACCTGGCCGAGACCTCCTTGCCCGATCCCGGTGCGCCGGAGAGCATTACTCGGCTGCCGCCGCGGGCGACCCGTTCCAGCTTTGCGCGCAGGCTTTGCATCGCCTGTGACGAACCGACCAGATGCGAGGTATTCTGCTCATTCGCCTTCAGCGCAGCGTTCTCACGGCGCAGGCGGCTCGCCTCCAGCGCTCGGGTCACAACGACCATGAGCTGGTCCATGTTGAAGGGCTTCTCGATAAAGTCGTACGCACCCTGTCGGACAGCGGCCACTGCGACCTCGATATTCCCGTGGCCCGAAATGATGACGATGGGAATGCCCGGATTGTCGCGCTTGACGTTCTTGAGGATCTCGATCCCGTCCATCCGACTGCCCTGCAACCAGATATCTAGAATGATCAGATCCGGCGCCTGGGCATCGATCGCTGCAAAGGCGCTGTCTGCATCATGGGCCGTGCGCGTCTGATAGCCCTCGTCATGCAGGAGGTCCGAAATGAGGTCTCGAATATCGGCTTCATCGTCGACGATGAGAATTTCGTTCATACCTGCCCTGCCCTTTTGTTGTTCTATTCCGCTGTGGCCACATCATGCGGTGCGGCGTGTTTCGGAAGACGAATGGTAACTTCTGCTCCATCCAGTCCGTTTTGCGCGTCCGCGTCGCCAAGAGCGAGTTCCCCACCATGCTGCTCGACGATCTTCTTCACGATCGCGAGGCCGAGGCCGGTTCCCTTTGACCGGGTCGTCACATAGGGGTCTGTCAGCCGATCCCGGTTTTCCGGAGGCAATCCAATCCCGTTGTCCATGATCCGAAGACGCCAGAAACGCAGTCCCTCCTCGATTTCCGCGTGGATCACAGGCTCAGGCGAGGCGTCCGCATCGCGAGCCTGCCGCTGTTCAATGGATTCGGCGGCGTTCTTCAGGAGGTTGGTCAGCACCTGCCCGATCAGCCCGCGATCAACGTTCACCGGGTTGGGCATCGCAGTCAGGTTCATCTTGTAGGCGATGTCGGTATGCGCCTCTTCCTGCAACAGAACCGCCTCGCGCAGGAGTGCGGCGAGGTCATGCGATTCCAGCGTCGGCTCCGGCATGCGCGCGAATTTGGAGAACTCGTCCACCATCCGCCCGATATCGCCGGCCTGCCGGGTGATGACGTCGAGATACTGTTCGAAATCCGCGCCTTCATCGCCGAATTGCTTGACCAGCTTGCGCCGCATCCGATCGGCAGAGAGTTGGATCGGGGTCAGAGGGTTCTTGATCTCATGCGCGATCCGGCGAGCAACATCGCCCCAGGCTGCCATGCGCTGGGCCGATGCCAATGCGGTGATGTCATCAAAGGTCAGCACCACGCCGTCCTTGGGAGCATCCGGGTACTTCGGTGCAACGCGGGCCAGGAACTCGCGAGCCTCACCACGGACCAGCTGGCGCACTTCGCCGCGCGCCACAGTGCTGGGAGCCTCCTGAGCAGACGCGACCAAAGGCACGAACCCTTCGGCAAAGCTCTGGAGTTCCGTGCCATAGGCTTCCCGCGGCGAGAGGCCGAGCATGTCGGCGGCACCTTCGTTGATCAGATCGACCTGTCCGTGACGGTCCAGGCCGATCACGCCCGCGGTCACGCCGGACAGAACTGCCTCGCTGAACTGTCGACGGCGTTCTGACTCGTCATGGGCACGGACAAGAGCGTCGCGTTGACCCTTGAGTTGCCCAGTCATTCGATTGAAGGACCGGCTCAATGTCGCGATCTCGTCACGACCCTTCGCCTCCTTCACGCGCACATCAAGATTGCCCGCTCCGACCGCTTCCGCGGCACCGGCCAAACGACCCACCGGCTTCGCCAGCCGTTCGGCAAACCAGAGGCCCAGCACAATGGCGCCAAGAATGACGAAGAGGGCAAAGCCGAGATAGATCACGGCATAGTCGAAGAGGATGGAACCCCGCTCACGCTCCAGGCGTTCATAAAGCTGCACCGTCCCTCGGGTCTCGTCGAGCAGCCGAAGCACATCACCTTGGACCGTCTGCGAGATGTAGAGAAACGAGTCGAGGAAACTCGTGAGGTAGACCAGCGCCCGCATCTCATTACGTTCGGGGTCGCGGATGATGACAATCTCGCCCAGCCGGGCAGCGGCGAGTTGCTCTTCGCTGGGGGCAATGAAGTTGAAAAGGTAGGAGAACTCGCCTCGAGCCAAGATTTGTTTGTCGAGATTGAACACGTAAGCGGTGGGCAGTTCCCGCACCAAAGCCTGCTTGACCACCAACTCGCCCAACTGGGCCTGATTGATACCTTGGCGCGCCGCTTCGTTCAGATCACCCGCCATGCGCACGATATCGTTGCGCAATTCCTCGCGGTGTTCCCGCTCATAGGCCGCAGCCGTGGCCAGCGAGTTTCGCACGACCGAACCGATTCGGTCCGAGAACAGGCTTTCGAGGCCCACGCCGAGCGTCAGCGTGGCAAAGACCGCCACCAACACAGTCGGCAACAGCGCCACCGCGGCAAACACGCCTGCCAAGCGCAAGTGCAGCCTCGTCCCCGCAGACCGTTTTCTTCGCTCAAGGAACAACGTCGCGAGGCGCCAGGTGATCACCGCCGCAAGGATCAGGATGTAGCAGAGGTCCACCAGCAGGACGATGCGCAACACCAGTGGCGGCGTGCGCGCAGCAGCGCCATCGCTGAGCAGGAACGCCGTCAGGATCGCTAGGACCGGGCCCAGCAGTACAAGTCCGAAGACGCCACGGCGGTATAGCGCCTCCGCCACATTGGCGCCCGACGCACGGTCTGCATCGCCTCTGCCCAAGGTGCTGCCGTCTGCCACGTATCCTCGCAACGGGGCTTCCTGCGCCCCAAATAACTGTTGCTTATCTACATCAGTTTGTTGCCACGTGTGACCGGAATGTCAAGCTCGCGTATCTTCTTTCGAAGGGTGTTCCGGTTGATTCCCAGCAGGTCCGCCGCTTTCAATTGATTACCGCGCGTGGCCGACAATGTCAGCGCGATCAGCGGGAGCTCGACCTCTTTGAGGATTCTGCCATAAAGACCCGCCGGCGGCAGAGAGTCGCCGTGCCGTGCGAAATACCGTTCCAGATGCACCTCGACAGCGGCCCCAAGACTACGCCCCGCTGCACTGTCTTCACGCAGATCCAACTGGTCGGCCTGGCGCGTGCTCAGTTCTTGCTCGACCATTTCGGCGGGGATCTGATCTTCGACACAGAGCACCGCCAGACGCCGGACCATATTCTCCAGCTCGCGGACATTCCCCGGCCAAGCATGGCCTTTCATGACCTCGTACGCCTCAGTCGAGATCGTCTTGCGCGCCAACCCCTCCTGTTCAGCCCGGCGTAGGAAGGCACGCGCGAGATCCGGCAGGTCTCCGATCCGGTCACGCAACGGCGGCAGGCGGATTGGCACCACGTTCAGGCGATAATAGAGGTCTTCGCGGAACCTTCCCTCTGCGATCAGGCTGCGCAGATTCTGGTGGGTCGCTGCCACGATACGCACATCGGCCTGCCGTGCCGAACGCCCACCGACAGTAGTGAACTCGCCCTCCTGCAGCACGCGAAGCAAGCGCGTCTGCGCCTCGGGAGGCATATCGCCGATCTCATCAAGGAACAGTGTCCCTCCCTGAGCCTGCTCGAACTTGCCCGCTGCACGCTCGGTCGCGCCGGTAAAGGCGCCGCGTTCGTGGCCGAACAGTTCCGACTCGATCAGCTCACGCGGAATAGCCGCCATGTTGATGGCCACGAACGGTCCTTTGGAGCGTTTGCCGAAATTGTGCAGCGCGCGGGCCACCAGCTCCTTGCCTGTACCGCTCTCGCCTGAGATCATGACCGTGAGGTCGGTGTTCATCAGCCGCGCCATGATCCGGTAAACATCCTGCATCGCGGGCGAACGCCCGATCAGCGGCAGGTTCTCTTCCGGAGCAGGATCAGCGGCGCCCGTCTCCGCGACCTTTGTCTTGCTTTCCAGCCCGGTCTGCACGTGGGACAGCAGTTCCTTCAGGTCGAATGGCTTGGGCAGGTATTCGTACGCACCGACCTCCGCCGCGCGGATCGCGGTCATGACGGTGTTCTGCGCGGACATGACAATCACGGGCAGTTCGGGGCGACGGCGTCGGATCGCGGGCAGCAGATCGAGCGCGTCTCCGTCAGGCATATGCACGTCGGTGACGATTATATCGCCCTCGCCTTCGTCAACCATGCGCCACAAGGCGTTGGTCGAGCCTGTGGCCCTAACCCGGCAGCCGACACGCGTCAGCGCCTGGCTCAGGACAGTTCGAATGGAACGGTCGTCGTCGGCCAAAAGAACGGTCATGCCCCTCATGCCGCGTCCTCCGTATCCGGCTCGAGCGCCAGCCCATCCTCGGCAGCCAGTTCAGCACGGCTCGCAACCGGCAACAGGATACGGAATGTCGTGAATCCCGGCGTTGAGTCGCAACTGATGATCCCGCCATGATCGGTGATCACCTTCGAGACCAGAGCAAGCCCGAGCCCGGAACCGCTGGCCTTGGACGTCACGAACGGTTCGAAAAGGTGCGGTTTCAGCTCCTCCGGCACACCTTCGCCATTGTCGGAGATCTCGATCTGCAGCGGCAGGCTTTCGGTCTGTCCGCGATGCGTCCGCACCTTGACGCCCGCCCGATAGGCCGTGCGGATCATCAGGACGCCGCCAACAGGCGGCATCGCTTCGGCTGCATTCTTCAGGAGGTTCACAACCACCTGCGTAAGCTGATCAGGGTCGCCGAAGGTAGGCGGGAGCGAGGGATCGTATTCCTCGACAAACCGCACATGAGCCGCATAGCCGACCTTGGCCGCCTTGCTCGCCCGGTCAAGCATGTCGTGTATGTTCACCGGGTTGCGTTTGGCCAGCCCCATATCCCCGAACGCATCGACGCGCTGGAGCAGCTCACCGATGCGCTGGACCTCCTGCTGGATAACCGCCGTCAGTTCCTGATCTTCGGTGCTCGCCCCCATCTCCAGCAGCTGCGCCGCCCCGGAGATGCCCGCCAGCGGGTTCTTGATCTCGTGCGCCAGCATGGAAGCCATCCCGACGATGGACCGAGCAGCGCCCCGGCTGGAAAGCTGCCTTCCAAGGCGCTCGGCATTGGCGCGAGGGTACAGGACCAACAACACGGCCCCACCGTCGAGTGGATCGGCGAACATGTCGACATGGCGCATGGGCGCCTCAGGCCAGGTGAACTCGACATTGTACTCGCTCAGTGCCGCTTGCCCGTCCCGCACGCGGCGTATCAGGTCGGCCAGACGGCTGTCCTCACCCGCCAATTCCAACACATCTCGTCGCGAGAGCGCCCGGCGCGACATCGCAAGGAACGCCTCGGCGGCGTCATTGGCCTGATTCACACGCCCATCCGCACCTACCAGCAAGGCAGGGTTCGGCAACGCGTGCCATAGAGTTTCAAAGTCCATTGTCATGCGGCCCGCCTCTCACTTGGCGTATCCATCTCACCCAGCTTTGCGATACCAGCGAGCAGCTTGTCCGGGTTCGTCTCCCGGATCAGCTCGTTGCGCAGAGATGCCCCCCCGGGCACCTGGGCCAGATATCCGTCGAGGTGCTTGCGCATGGCCTTCACCCCAGTTTGTGGTCCGTAGAATTCAAGATGCGATCTGGCATGGTAGGCGACCAGTTCGCCAAACGCCGTCCCGCGCGGTCTCAGGTCCAGAGCCCTGCCTTGCAGCCAGCCAGCTATCTCGGCCAGAATCCACGGCTTTCCGATGGCACCGCGTCCGACCATCACGCCCGCCGCACCGGACAGCTTCTGCGCCTGTGCAGCCGATGGACCATCGACAATGTCACCGTTGGCAATGACCGGCACGTTGACCGCCTGGACCGTAGGACGGATGGCCGCCCAGTCTGCCTCGCCATCGTAAAACTGGCAGCGGGTGCGGCCATGAACCGTGATCATCTGGACACCGGCAGCCTCGGCGCGGCGCGCGATCTCGGGCGCATTCAAGCTGTCATGATCCCAGCCAAGGCGCATCTTCAGCGTCACGGGCACGCTGACCGCCCCGATAACCGCTTCGATCAGCGACAGTGCGTGGTCCGGATCACGCATCAGCGCCGATCCCGCAGCTCCCTTTGTGACCTTGCGCGCAGGGCAGCCCATGTTGATGTCGATGATCCGAGCACCCTCTGCCTCGACAATCCGGGCGGCCTCGGCCATCCAATGCGCCTCACGGCCCGCGATCTGCACGGAGGTCCCCACGGCACCGGCGGCAATCTCCATCTTGGCGCGCACATCCGGCTTGGCAGCCACTAGCTCGGGCGAGGCCACCATTTCCGAGACCACCAGACCTGCGCCGAAGCGTGCCACCAACGCCCGGTACGGCCGGTCAGTGATGCCAGCCATCGGCGCCAACAGCACCGGTGGATCCACCGCGATATCGCCAATCCTCAGCATGCCTGCCTATTTTTTCACCAGCCGCCGCTACCTAGCTCAGCAGCGAGGCGCCATCAAGCACTGAACTGGGACACCTGGGCGTCTCACGAGGGTATGCGGACGCCATGCTTTCCGGGGGCCGGCGACATCCGGGGAGCGGTCCACGTTCGGGGCTTCCCTTCAGTCCGCAATCCGTTAAGACCCGGGCCATGAAGACCGCCGCCATCATTGTTGCAGCAGGTTCGGGGACACGCCTTGGTGGGCCGGTGCCGAAGCAATATCAGACGCTCAAGGGTGAGATGATCCTGACCCGCACGATCCGGGCGCTTCTGGCCGCGGACCATGTCACCTCGGTGATCTGCGTCATCAACCCGGAAGTGCGTGACCGCTATGATCAGGC
>JBCDID010000178.1:0-7444 GCA_038749355.1 Pseudomonadota bacterium
CGGATACAGAGCGGCGAAAGCGAAGAGAAGTTTTACACGCTTATCTACCTGGGTTCTGGGCGCGCTTCGGGTTCTGTCCGCTGCACTCTACACGGCCGTACTGGGTTTGATCAGCGTTCTGGAAGCGGGGACAATCGGTGCGATCAATCTCTCGGTTGTTGCCGTTGCGGTCTTTGTTGTTAGCCGCAAACCCCCTCGTGGCATGGCCTGGATAGGGCATGTGGTCATTCTCGTTGCAGTCGCCCTCATGACGATGCGACTTCAGAGCGAAGAGAGGTCAGTGGTCCTCGGCCTGATGGGCCTGAACGCAATTTGTCTGGCTGCGATGAACCTCATTGCCGAACACCATCCTGAGAACACGTCCGCGACGCCAACTGGGCGTGCGTGGTTCTCTGGTGTCGTGCTGGCAATCACGGCGGCGTTTTTCCTGGCGGTGCGTGTCGCACAGGGCGGCGACCTGCTTGGGGGGCTCAGCTGGCCACTCATCCTGTCCAGTTTGGCGGTTGGGGTGTTGCTCCGGGCACCCTCGATGTTCCTCACGTTCTGGGCGATCAGTGTTGCTGGCGCTGAAGGTTACACTGCCGCAATAGCGTTCCTACCGCTGTTTGGCATGGCGCTTGAGCAGACCGCCATCGTGCTGGGCGTTCTGGACACCTCCCGCTTTCAGTTCGAACTTCTCTACATCGCGTTGCTTGCGCTGGCAGGCACACTTCTGGTGTGGGTGGCAAAGAGGCCATCGCGGCAGAAAGTCTGAAACTATGTCTTGCCCCCATGGTGGGTTTTGACGCGCTCGAAGGCGTGCAAGTTCCGTTAGGCCAACGCTTTCAAAAACAACGGATCTCTGCCTCCGCCTGTGCCCGTCGCAGTTCCGTGACCACGCTCTTGGCACCTTCCGCCGTGCGGAAGATCGCCATGCGCTCACCTTGCCCTTGGCGCATCCTGAGGACCGTCTCCCCCGATACATACTCGTCGTAGGGCAGGATCGACGCGATCACATCGATCGAGCACGCGCACTTCGCCAACACGTCCCGGTTCTGCCCATTCGCGGCCATGCAGGCGAAAACGTAATCCGCCCTGGCGACCGTCGGGTAGTCATTCAATGTAGGCAGGTTCTGTCCCGACGCTGGCCCGGCTATCAGGGCCGCCATCAGTGCTCCGATCAGCCGCATGTCACTCTCCTTCTGCCAGCCGCGCGAACGCGATCTCTTCCAAGTAGAGACCCCTGTCCCCGGTCACGGCAGCGAACCGCACGATATCGCCAGGCAGTGCCTCAGACACAACAAACACCAGCTTCAGCTCCGCGTAACCGCCCATCCGCGCCCGGTTCTTGTCGTCAGCAAAGGGCGCGAACGTGATCTCGGTTGCGGGTATTGCCTTCCCGTCCATGTCCAGACTGATCTCATTCATGGTGCCGCCTGTTCCCAACGCCTCCTTGATCCGATTGCGGATGTAGAATTCGCTGCCACCGGTGGCCTGAGCCATGGTTCTGAGTGTCGACTCCAGGAAGATCGGGAGGACCGGGTTTCCTGACGATGCGGGCCAGCTGCTGACCGGTTGGAGCTTGCCTTCCTCGCCCATCGTCACAACGGCCTTGCGTCCTGTTTCATGCGGTTCCACCTTCACCCGGATCTCGCCATTCGATATGGGACGCACCTCACCGGTGCGCACATGGGTGTAGATGACCTGGTGGTTGTCTTTGACCCCGTCCAATGCTGTGCGGGAGAATACCCGTTCGCTCGGCTCTCCGGCCATTGCCGGCCATGCCAGCACAATAGACAGGAGCGAATACATGAGAACCCGCATTACGACCCTCCCAGTTTAGTCAAAACAAAGCCGCGGCCACGCATGGTCCGTATCTCCAGCCCAAAGGTTTCGGCAGGGGATAGCTTGCGGCGCAGGTAGCCGAGGTAGACGTCCACAACGTTCTCCGAGGATCCACCCTCGCCAAGCCACAATGCGTCGAAGATTTCCCCCCGGCTCAGGACCTCACCGGTCCTGGCCATCAGGAAACTGAGGAGGTCGAATTCGCGCTGGGTCAGAGACACACTGCGTCCCGATCCGACCACCTCGCGGGTATCCTCTCGGATCTCGGGGTAGTCGCGCTGCGCGCTGGCCCGGCGCGCTTCCTGCACCTTCAGGCGGGCAATCAGTTCAGACATCTCAAAGGGTTTGGCCACGTAGTCATCCGCGCCCGCTGCCAGCCCCGCTGCCCGATCCTCGACGCTCGACAAGGCGCTGAGCATGATCACAGGGATCTCGTAGCCCTCTCGGCGCATCCGGCGCACCAGGTCGTGACCGTTCTCGACACCCAGCATCACGTCGATAACGGCCGCCACGCAGCCCGTTTGCGCGCGCTCCATGGCCGATGCAATGTCGAAGGCCACAAGCGGCGCGTATCCCTCTCGGACCAGCCCACGGGAGAGTGCGGAGGCGATGTCCTCATCATCCTCCACGATCAGGATACGTTTCGGCGTTTCAGTCATGTCCGGTGCTCCCCGTCTGCACCTCTTCTGCGGTCATCGGCAACGCAATCGAGACTTGTACACCACGCCCGCCGATGGAACCCCCACGCGGTGCGCGTGGTGCCGGGCTCTGCAAAGCAATGGAGCCAGACTGCCGCTCAACTACCCAACGTGCAAGGGCGAGGCCGACGCCGAACCCTGATCCCGCCGATTCCCGGGTGCCGCGGGCGAAGCGGGTGAAGACGCGGTCTGCCTCGCCATCTGGCAGGCCCTCGCCCTCATCCAGAACCTCTGCGAGCGCGCGGGTGCCATTGGACCGGGTCGAGACCTCGACGATGCCGCCCTCGGCGGATTTCTTCAATGCGTTCTCTATGAGCCCGCTGATGACCTGTCGGCACCAGTCTCGATCTCCGTGTGCCGGCGCTTCAATGAGGTCGGATACGAGCGCTACTCCCCGGCGCTTTGCCAGCGGGGACATGTCCGCCAGGGCTGCATTGGCTGCGTCCGCGAGATCGAAGGGGGCCGCATCCAGTTCGATCTGCCCGGTCTCGGAGCGCGCCACCCTTAACAGGTCGTCGATCCGACGGTTCAGGCGGGCGGCTCGGGCGTGGATGACCGAAAGGGACTCCTTGGCATCCACCGCATCCACCTGGGCATCTCGGGCAAGCTCCGATTCGGCCAGGATCACCGTCAGAGGGGTTCGCAGTTCATGCCCTACATCCGCGAAGAACCGCCGCCGATCGGTGTCTATCTGCGAGAGGCGCGTGTTCGCCTCTTCCAGCTCTGCGGTCCGGTCGGTGATGATCTGGTTCAGTTCGGCACGGTCAGCATCGACATGCGCCTGGCGCGCCTGCAGCAGAGCTGCCATCCGATTGACCTCGGCCATAAGGTATCCAAGCTCGCTCTGCTCGCCTTCCGGCAGGCCCGGGTTGAACTGCCCTGTGCCGATGCCCTGGGCGGCAGTGCGCACCCGGGCCACTTGCCCTAGCAGGGGGCGCACCAGAACAAGGTAGAACAACACGACCAGGACGGCGGCCACTGCAGCGGCGGCCAAAGCGGTCCCCACCATCTTGTCGCGCAGCTCCGTCACTGCTCTCCGGGCGGTGGCGCGGTCGCGTTGGGCCTCGTTGATGGCCGCATTGATGAGAGGCGAGAATTGCGTGGCGAACCCGTCCAGATGTGCGCGCAACCCGCCACCATCCTGAGCGGCATCGATATTGCGCTCCAGGGCCGAGTACTGTGCCCGCATTCGCGCAAGGCCCAGAGATTGGGTGGCCCTGCGCATCTGTTCGGCCTCGGCCGCGTCTTGGGCTTCGGCCACGAAGGCGCCCACGGCCCGGTCCATCTGGCTGAAGGCGTCGGTTACCCGCGCGGAAGCGGAGGTCAGGCGCGCTCTGCGCGCCTCTGCTGGCACGTCCGGGCCAGCGGTCTCCACTGCCACAAGCGCATAATCGCTGACCCGCGCAGACAAGCCCGACAGGAGGTCGATGCGTTGCTGGGCACTGGCAGAACGTTCGATCATCCGTGCGGCCTCGGCAATCCCAAGCCCGGCCAACAGCGCCGCTGCGACGGCCACAGCCGCGATCAACCCGGCCCCGAGAAGGAGGCGCAGGCGCAGGCTTGCCCATATGGGCACGTGCTCGGCGATCACGTTCTCCCTTATAATACTCTTATTTTCTTTTTGATCTCAAAAAGATAGGCCGCATTGCGGTATGGGTCAAACACATGTGAGATGTGCGGGGCGAACCTGACCTCGCCAAAAGACGGGAGGATATCATGCGGATCGGATGGTTGGGTGTGGCCCTGCTCGGTGTTGTGATGGCGGTGCCGGCACAGGCGGAAGTCCTTTTGCGCGCCGCAGTCGTGAAGGTCGAGCATGACCGGCCAATCCCGCTGTCGCGGTTGGACCTGCCCGTCGGTGACGAGGGATTCGCAGGGGGGCAACTGGCAGCCAAGGACAACAACACCACTGGCCAGTTCTTGAAGCAAAAGTATGAGCTGGAGGAGATCACGGTGGCGCCTGATGGTGTCGCGGCAGAGATCGCCCGCCTCGCTGCTGACGGAGTAGGGGTCGTGATCGCCATGGCCGCGGCAGATGATCTTCTGGCAATGGCCGACCTGCCCGAAGCAAAGGACATGATTATCCTGAGTGCCGAGGCAACGGATGACCGTCTTCGCGCAAACGACTGCCGGGCCAACGTGATCCATGTCGCCCCCAGCCGGGCCCAGATCGCCGATGGATTGGCGCAGTACATGATCTGGAAGAAGTGGGACGACTGGCTGTTGGTCCACGGCTCCCATGACGAAGACAAACTGATGGCAGATGCCTACCGCCGGGCTGCGAAGAAGTTTGGAGCGAAGATTGTCGAGGAACGCATCTTTGAAGATACTGGGGGAGGCAGGCAGGCAGACTCAGGACACGTGCTGGTGCAAAAGCAGATCCCGGTCTTCATGCAGCGCGCTGAAGAACATGACGTTGTTCTGGCCGCTGACGAGAACGAGGTTTTTGGACACTATCTCAACTTTCGTGGTTGGGATCCAAGGCCTGTGGTCGGTGATGCCGGGCTGATCGCCTCCATGTGGCATGCGGCGCACGAGTCCTACGGATCCACACAACTTCAGCGTCGGTTCGAGAAGTTGGCCGGGCGCTACATGAGAGATTTGGATTACTTGGTCTGGCTTGCGTTTCGCTCAGTGGGTGAGGCGGTGACGCGGACCAACTCCGCAGATTTACCCACTCTCAAGAGTTACCTGCTGTCGGATGAGTTCACCATTGCTGGCTTCAAGGGGCAGGGGCTGAGCTTCCGACCCTGGAACCAGCAGATGCGGCACGGGGTGATTCTGGGCGATGGCAAACTTGTGGTGACGATCTCGCCGCAAGAGGAGTTTCTGCATCAGAAGACACGGCTGGACACGCTGGGGTTTGACGAACCGGAGAGCACATGTGATTTCTGAGGGCGTTGCCGCTCTGAACGGGGGAGCATGTCCACACCACTGAAGATCAAGGGCGTCTCGCACAGCTTCGGCCAAATCGAGGCCTTGTCGGATGTGTCGCTAGAGGTGCAGGCCGGGACGTTCACTGTGCTCTTGGGTGTGAACGGTGCGGGCAAGACGACGCTGTTCAACCTGATCACCCGGCTCTTCGCCACGCAATCCGGGCGTATAGAGATCCATGGGGCTGACCTGAACCGCATGCCTGGCCAGGCGCTGGGTCAGATGGGCGTTGTTTTTCAGAGCCGCGCTCTGGATGCGTCGCTGACGGTGGCGCGGAACATGATCTATCAGGGAGCCTTGCAGGGCATCGGTCGGCGGGAGACGCTCGCCCGGTCGGAGGTGCTTCTGGAGCGTGTCGGCCTTGCTGATAGGATGGGTGACAAGGCCGCGAGGTTGTCCGGCGGTCAACAACGCCGGGTCGAGATCGCCCGCGCCCTGATCCATCGGCCCCGATTGATCTTGTGTGACGAGGCCACGGTAGGTCTGGACGTGAAGTCCCGAACCGAGATCGTCGCGGATCTGCACCGGCTGGCGGCGGAGGACGGACTGGGTGTCCTATGGACGACCCATCTGATCGACGAGGTCGATGATGCGGACCCGGTGTACGTGCTTCACCACGGCAAGATCCTCGCGCACGGGACCGCGGCCGAGATTGCAGGTGGCAGGACCCTCTCGGACGCTTTCCTGGATTTGACCGGGAAGGCTGCCGCATGAACGGCTGGATCACCTGCGCGGGTGGGATCATCTGGCGTGAAGGGCTGCGCTTCGTTCAGCAGAAGGAGCGCTTCTTTTCGGCGCTGGTCCGCCCACTGGTCTGGCTTTTGATCTTCGCAGCAGGCCTGCGCGCGGTCATGGGCCTGCCCATCAACCCGCCCTACGAGACCTATCACGAGTACGACGAATACATCGTGCCGGGGCTCTGTGCGATGATCCAGCTCTTCAACGGCATGCAGTCGAGCCTTTCCATGGTATACGACCGTGAGACCGGCGCCATGCGCACAATGCTGATCTCGCCCTATCCGCGCTGGTTCTTATTGTCGTCGAAACTGACCGCCTCAGTGATTGTCTCGGTCTTTCAGGTCTACGCGTTCCTCCTGATCGCGTGGTTCTGGGGGGTGGAGCCACCGGTATGGGGTTTCCTGACAGTACTGCCTGCACTGATCGTGTCCGGGCTTTTGCTGGGCGCGATTGGGCTCTTCCTGTCCTCGGCGATTCGACAGCTGGAGAATTTCGCGGGCGTGATGAACTTCGTGATCTTCCCGATGTTTTTCGCCTCGTCAGCGCTCTTTCCGCTCTGGCGCATCCGAGAGGGCAGCGTCGAGGTCTGGATGATCGCATCGGCCAACCCGTTCACGCATTGCGTCGAGCTGATCCGCTTCGCCTTATATCTGAAGGTGAACTGGGAGGCGTTGGGCATCGTATCCGCCTGCGCGGCGGTTTTCATGGCGGGCGCAATCCTTGCCTATAATCCGTCCAGGGGTCTCGTCCGACGGCGGCGCTGAAGAACTGATCGCGCCACTTTCATGAGGTCGGGCTGGGGCTTGCCCTCACCGAAGAGGCTTCGGTCCAGCAGCACCAGCTTCTCAGGGATCTCAATGCCGTCCCGTTCCGCCATGCTGTGCGCGGCATTGCGTACGCCCATGCTGTTGCCCGAGCGCGCAGCCGCTCGCAAGTCCCGCCGTAATGGATCAGTGCGCAGCCATTCAGGGATCGCCCAGGTCGCATTGCGGTCCCGCAGCACCAAGGCCAGACCCATGCAAAGCCCGAGTACTCCGCCAATTGGCAAGGCAAAGCCCGGGAGGGCGGGCAGGTTCCATTCTCCGCTATCCCTCGGCTCTCCGACGAGTGTCACATCGTCAGGCTCCGCCCGAACTTCCTGCGCGCCGCCCGCATAAGCAATCCGCTGTGCCGAGAGCGATATCTCCCGGGCCTCCTGAGCCTTGGTATCGAACCAGGCGAGCCGGATCGGATTGGTGTATCCCGCCGTC